>JAKLIE010000233.1 GCA_022709775.1 Pseudomonadota bacterium | reverse complement strand
CGGGTGTCGCGGCCGGTGGATCACGTCGGCGACCGGGCCGACCTCGACGATGCGCCCGGCGTACATGACCGCCACCCGGTCGGCCGTCTCGGCGATCACGCCCATGTCGTGCGTCACCAGCATCACCGCCGTATGGTGATCGCGGCAGAGACCCTTCAGCACCTGGATGATCTGCGCCTGGATCGACACGTCGAGCGCCGTGGTCGGCTCGTCGGCGATGATGAGCTTGGGCTGCGCGGCGAGCGCCAGCGCGATCACGACCCGCTGGCGCATCCCGCCGGAGAACTGGTGCGGATAGTGGTCGATGCGGCGCTCCGCCGCGGGGATCCCGACCTCCTCGAGCAGCGCGATCGCGCGTGCGCGCGCCTCGCCCTCGCCGAGGGGCAGGTGCGTCCGGATCGTCTCGACGATCTGGCGCCCCACCGTGTAGAGCGGGTTGAGCGAGGTCAGAGGATCCTGGAACACCGCGCCGATCTCGCGCCCGCGGACCTTGCGCATCTGGCCCGGCGGCAGATCGTCGATGCGCCGGCCGTCGAGGCGGATCTCGCCGGCCGCGATGCGCCCCGGCGGGTCGACGAGGCCGATGATCGCGGCGCCGGTGATCGACTTGCCCGCACCGGATTCGCCCACGACGCCCAGCACCTCGCCGCGCGCGATCTCGAAGCTGACGTCGTGGACCGCGACCAGCGTCCCGCGGCGCGTCGGGAACTCGACCCTCAGGCGGTCGACGGCGAGTAGCGGCTCGGGCGGCATCGGCGGAGCGTCAGTCCTTCTTCGCGCTGCAGCCGGCGATCGACTGGACCTCGTCGACCACGGGCTCGAAGCGCGCCGCGAGCGCGTTCTCGAACTGCGCGTTGACGTAGTAACGCTTGCACGGCTCGATGTCGAGCACGAAGTCCTGCTGGCGCCCGCCCGGGAATCCCGCGTGCGGAAGCGACGCGACGACGACGCGCTGGCGCCCGGGCTCCACCTTGAGCATGTCGTTGCTCGCCCAGCCGGTCCGACCGCCGACCGACACGATCTCGACCGCGCGCCTGTCGGCGACGGCGAGGTTGAAACGCCGGCCCGTCACCTCGGACCAGGTCGGGCCCCACGTCGCGCACCCGGCGAGCAGCGCCGGAAGGGCGAGAACCGCAACTCGATGGCGCATGCTTCCTCCTCGATGTTGGCGGGTCGGCACCCCGGCGACCCGCCTGCCTCCACAACGCGCGACCGCCGTCCCGCGGCTACCGGAGCTTCGGGTTGAGCGCATCGCGCAGCCAGTCCCCCAGCAGGTTGATGGCCAGGACCATGACGACCAGCGCCGCCCCCGGGAAGACGGTGATCCACCACTCGCCCGAGAACAGGAAATCGTTGCCCACCCGGATCAGCGTCCCGAGCGAAGGCTGCGTCGGCGGGACCCCCACGCCGAGGAACGACAGCGTCGCCTCCGTGATGATCGCCGTCGCGATGTTGATCGTCGCGAGCACGAGCACCGGCCCCAGCACGTTGGGCAGCAGATGGCGCCGCATGATGCCCGCCGGCGCGACGCCGATGACGCGTGCCGCCTGAACGTACTCCTTGTTCTTCTCGACCATCGTCGAACCGCGCACGGTCCGGGCGTACTGGACCCAGTTGGACGCGGCGATCGCCAGGATCAGCACGGCGAGCGCCATCTCGCCCTGCGCCTGATTCGGCAGGACGGCGGTCACGACGCCGTTGATCAGGAGGGCGATCAGGATCGCCGGGAACGAGAGCTGGACGTCCGCAACCCGCATGATCACCGCGTCGATCCGCCCTCCGACGTAGCCCGCGACGAGCCCGAGCGCGACGCCGACGACGACCGCCAGCGCCACGGACGCGATGCCCACCATGAGCGACACCCGCGCGCCGTACATGATGGTCGACAGCACGTCGCGGCCCTGATCGTCGGTGCCGAGCCAGTAGCCGGCCTTTGCGCCGGTCTCCCACGCCGGAGGGGCGAGCGCATCCAGCAGGTTGAGCGTCCTGAGGTCGTAGGGATGGGACGGCGCGAGCCACGGCGCGAACACGGCCGCGACCACGCACACCGCGAGCACAGCCGCCGAGACGATCGCCACCGGCGAATGCCGGAAGCTCCAGGCGACGTCGCCGTCCCAGGCAGCGCGCAGGCGCGACACGATCGGCGGACGGTCCGCTTCCCCGCTCACCTCGACAGCCCCTTCACCGCCTGCAGGCCGGCGACTCGCGCCTGAGCCCACACCATCGCCTTCCAGTCGGGCCGGTCGACGTAGAACGCGTCGCGAATCGTCCGCTTGACCGCCGCGCGCTGCGCCGGGGTCGCGCCTGCGTGGTTCGCCAGCCACTGGTCGCCGCGCAGCGCGTCGACGACGGCCGCCAGGTCGAGCGTGCCGTACTCGAGTGCGATGCCCGTGAACTCCGCCGCCGGACACTCGTCGAGCGCCGCCTGGTAAATCACGCCGGAGAGCTTCGCCGACGTCGACGAGCCGTCGTAGTACGACGTGACGTCGGCGCCGAAGATCGACCGCGTGCGCGCGACCGACGCCGGGTCGCCCTCGCCCATGTAGATCTTCTCGCCGTGACCGCAGGGCCCGAGGCCGGTGTGGAGATCGATCAGGCCGAGTCTTCGGCGCGAGCCGCCGAGCCGTCGCACGATGCCGCGCAGCGTCGCGTTCGACCACACGGGCTTCGTGCCGCCGTAGAACAGTCCGTCCGCGTAGTCGCACTGTCCCGACGACACGGCGGCCTGGTAGGCGAGGGCCCCGTGCTTCGCGACGTACGCGGCGATGCGCGCCTCGTTCTCCGGCAGCGGCGGCCACGCGTCGGGCACGAGCATCGGATGGACCTCCGCATAGGCGGCGTTGCGCGGGGGCCGCGACGAGAACGAGCGGAAGTTGCGGTTCAGGTCGACGTTGTCCTCGTTCGTGCGGCGCAGGTGCGAGAAGCCGAACGGATTGACGGCGTGCACGAACGCCACCGCGATGCCCGCGGCGTCCACGGCGTCGGCGAACGCTTCGTCGCCGAGCAGCGCGACCTGGCATCCCGAGCCGCAGAAGCCTTCGACGCCGTGCGTCGCCGACGTGATCAGGAGGAGCGCGCCTGCGTCGTCGCGGCCGCCGGTCGCGACATCCATCGCGAGCGGCTCGCCCTCGGCGCCCTTTGCCGACGGGTGTAGGTGCGATTCGACCGCCCAGCCGCGCGTTTTCGCGGCTGCAAGGAACTTCGCGCGCGCTTCCGCGTAAGCGGCGGAAAACGCGTCGGCGCAATCGCGCATGGGCGTAGCCTGCACCCGGTCAGCCCTTTCCCGCCAGCGGCATCGCCCGCTCCGCGAGCGCAGCGAGGTATCCCGCGCCGATCGGGATCACGCTGTCGTTGAAGTCGTACCGGCTGTCGTGCAGGAAGCACGTCGGTCCGGCGCCGCCCCCCCCCTGGCCGAGGCGCGCGTACGCGCCGGGGCGCCGCTGCAGCATGAACGAGAAGTCCTCCGACCCCATCGACGGGTCGAGGTCGTGGACGACGTTCTCCCGGCCGACGACCGAGCCCGCGACATCCGCGGCGAACAGCGCCTCCTGCGTCGAATTGATCGTCGCCGGATAGACGCGCTCGTAGGTGAGCTTCGCCGACGCGCCGAACGCGGCGGCGATCGACGCGACGAGCTCGCCCAGGCGCTTCTCGATCATGTCCTGCGTCGCCGTGCGGAACGTGCGCACGGTTCCGACGAGCTGCGCGGTGCGCGGGATCACGCTCATCGCACCCGGATGGCCGGCGTGCAGCGCGCACAGGCTCACGACCGCGGTGTCGATCGGAGAGACGTTGCGCGCCACTATCGACTGCGCCGCCGTGATGACGTGTCCCGCCACGAGCACGGGGTCGACGGCCTGGTGCGGGTGCGCGCCGTGTCCGCCCTTGCCTTCGATGTCGATCGTGATGCGGTCGGCGGCCGCCATCATCGGGCCGGGGCGCACGGCGATCTTGCCGACCGGCAGGCCGGGCCAGTTGTGAAGCGCGTAGACCTGATCGGCGGGGAAGCGCTCGAACAGGCCGTCCTCGATCATCGCCCTGCCGCCCGCGTAGCCCTCCTCACCCGGCTGGAAGATCAGCGTGACGGTGCCGTCGAATGCACGGGTCTCGGCAAGGTAGCGCGCCGCCGCGAGCAGCATCGTCGTGTGCCCGTCGTGGCCGCAGCCGTGCATCCGGCCGTCGTAGCGCGACTTGTGCGCGAACGTGTTGTCCTCCTGCATCGGCAGCGCGTCCATGTCGGCGCGCAGACCCACCGACCGGCCGCTCGCGGTCGACCGGCCGCGCACCACCGCCACGATGCCCGTCTTCCCGACGCCGGTGTGGTGCTCGATGCCCAGCGCGGCGAGCCGCTCGGCGACGATGCGCGCCGTCCGGTGCTCCTCGAACCCCAGTTCCGGGTGGGC
>JAKLIE010000232.1 GCA_022709775.1 Pseudomonadota bacterium | reverse complement strand
CCCGACATCATCACGACGGGCATCGTGAGCAGGCCCGAGGAGCCCCATTCGCGCAGCAGCGTGACGCCGTCGGTGTCCGGCATCCAGATGTCGAGCAGCACGAGCGCGGGCTGGGCACGCGCCCGGTAGTTGCGCGCCTCCTGCGCGTTCTCCGCGACCGCCACGCGATAGCCCTCGTCCTGCAGGATCTCGGACAAGAGCTCGCGGATGCCGACCTCGTCGTCGACGACCAGGATTTCGCGCAGGTGGACGTTCATGGCTTCGCCAGGGGCAGCACGACGGTGACGCGGGCGCCGGCCGGCGCGGCGTTGGCGATCGAGACGCGCCCGGCGTGCTCCTCGACGATCTTGCGCACGATCGCGAGCCCGAGTCCGGTGCCCTTGGGCTTCGTCGTCACGTACGGCTCGAATGCGTGCGCGATCACTTCGGGCGGGAATCCCGGCCCGTTGTCGGCGACCGACAGCTGCGCTTCGCCTCCGGTCGTCTCGACGGAGATCGCGTACGACGGATCGGCGCGCTCGGACTGGGCATCGACGGCATTCTGCAGGAGATTGTGCAACACCTGGCGGAGGCGGGTCGGTTCGCCCTGGACGACGACCGGGGCGTTCGGAAGGTTCAGCGACACGTGGGGACGCAGATTGTCGTACAGGGCGAGCACGTCTAGCAATAGAGCCGACAGGTCGACCGGCTGGAGCTGCCCCGGGCGCGGCTGGCGCGCGTAGACGGCGAAGTCGTCGACCATGTGCTTCATCGCGGTCACCTGATTGACGATCGTCTGCGTCCCGCGCTTCAGCGTCTCCTGGTCCGCGCCCTCGAGCCGGCTCTCGAGCTTCACCGCGAGTCGCTCGGCCGACAGCTGGATCGGCGTCAGCGGGTTCTTGATCTCGTGCGCGAGGCGTCGCGCGACCTCGGCCCAGGCGGCGTCGCGCTGCGCCTGCACGAGCTCGGAGACGTCGTCGAACACCACGACGTATCCGTGCGGCGTCCCCGGCAGCCGCGAGCCGCGCATCAGCAGCGTGCGCGACAGGTTGGCGACGCCGATCTGCGCCTCCCGCTGCCACTGGCCCTCGCGCGCACCGCGAAAGCCCTCGGCCACGAGCTCCGCGAAGGGTGCGAGCGCGGGCAGCTGGCGTCCCCAGTCGGCGAGCGCGAGTCCGGAGAGCTCGGCGATCGGCTGCTGCAGGATCACGCTCGCACTCGGATTCGCCGTCCGCAGCCGCGTGCGGTCGTCGAACGCGAGCACGCCCGCCGACAGGTTGCCGAGGATGCTCTCCAGATACGCGCGCGTGGTCTCGATCGCGCGCCTCGACTCCTCGTTCCTGGCGTTCGCATCGGCGAGCTGCACGGTCATCGCGTTGAAGGATTCGGTGAGCACGCCGAGCTCGTCGCTCGAGGTCACCGGCTGGCGGCGCGTGAAGTCCCCCTGCGCGACGGCGCGCGTGCCCTCCGCCAGCAGTGCGAGAGGCGCGCTGAACCGTTCGGAGAGCACGACCGCGAGGCCCAGCGCCGTGGTGAGCGCGAGCAGCAGCGTGAGCGTAAGCGTGAGCGCGTAGAGCCGCTTGAGCGCGCCGCGCGAGTACGAGATCTCCTGGTAGTCGCGGAAACCGGCTTCCGCCTTCTCGATCTCCTGAGCGAGCCCCCGCGGAACCGGCTCGATCACCTGCAGGAGCTTCATGGGCTCGCGACGATCGGCGCTGTTGACCGGCACGACGATCCGCAGTCGGATGCCTCCCGCGGGCAGCTGGTCTATCGACGAGTACGCCTGCTGAAGCCTCGCGCTCCGCAGCGCCTGCGATGGCAGCGGTTCGGGCGACACCGGTCCGCCGGCGACGCCGGCGACCGCAAGCACGCCTCCGGACGCGTTGAACAGCGCGGCTTCCGACAGGCCGGCCTGCTCGGTCGCGCGCGACAGCACGACCGGGTACTGGCCCGGCGCCTCGCCGATCTGGTCGGCGATCTGCGTCGCGCGATTCGTCGTTTCGCGGATCAGGTAATCGAGCGCGTTGCGGCTCAGCGCAAGGCCGCCCTCGAGCGCGCGGTCGACGCGGACGTCGAACCAGCTTTCGATGGAGCGACCGAGGAACTGCACGGACACCGCATACACGAGTGCGCCGGGCAGAACCGCGACGAGCGCGAACAGCAGCACGAGACGCGCGGCGAGACGCGAGCCGAACACGCCGCGGGTGTAGTTGCGCCGGAGGCGCCAGAGCTGCCAGCCCACGATCAGCATCAGCAGCGCCACCGTCGCGATGTTGATCACGACGAGCGTGTCGTATCCGCGCGCGAACAGCTCGCTGTTCTCGGTCGCGGTGGCGAGCAGGAAAAGACCGATCGCGGACAGGCTCGCCGCGACGACGAGGAGCCAGCGGAGACTGCGCGAGCTCAGGAACGCGCTCACCGGGAACCCCTCCCGGGGACGGTCACCGACACGGCCTCGCCCGTGCTTTCCCGCATGACGGCGCGGATGTCCCCCCGAACCGAACGGCGTTCGCTTCTCCCCGGAGCACATCCTCCCCCAGGCTCGTTCGCTTCGCGCACTTCGCACACCCCCTCCCGAGGGAGGGGGCGATCGCCTTGGGACGGCCCGGCGGCGATCATGGCGTGAACGGGAAGCGCTTCCAGTCGCTCGCGAGTTGCCACTCTCGCGACGCCAGCGCGTTGACCTGGAACGGCTTGGGAAGCTGATTGACGTCGAGGCGCAGGCGCACCGCTGCCTCGTAGCGGGCACCTCGCGCGAAGTCCGCGGCGCTCGCGATGGGCCGCGAAGTGACGCGCCCGATCAGCCGCTCGACCTCGGCGATCGAACTCACGTTCTGGCTGAAGAGCCCGCTCGCGACGCGGTACTGCTGCGAGAGAGGCGCGTACGAAACGCGCCAGGTCGTCGACGCCGACTGCACCTTCTCGTCGAGCCAGTACCAGCGCGGGCGCGCGAGCTCGACTTCGAGCACGAAGTAGAGCGGCACCCCCTTCTGCAGCGCCTCCTCCAGCGTCGGGTTGAGCGCGAACTCGAATTCCGCGTTGAGCAGGACCTCGCCCTCCTCGACGCGCATCTCGGCGCTCTTCACCGGGATCACGTCCGCGCGCGCGCTCGGCGACGGCAACGCCGCGCCAACGGCGAGCGCCGCGGCGAACGCGAGCGCCCGCCGTCTCGCGGGGGCGACGGGCGGTGCGGTTCGAGTCGGAAGGATCCGGGGCATCGTGCCTGCGTGGGAGAGGCCCCGCGACGGGTACGCCGCCGCGCGCGGCCGGCGCGGCCCTGGCGTCACGCCCTGCGGAAACGCGCGTAGAAGAAGCCGTCCTGATTGTGGCGTGCGCCCGGGAGCGAAGGCAAGAGCTGCCCCCCCGACGACTCGGCGCCGGCCGGGAAGTCGGGGCTTTCGCGCAACGCGTCGGGCGTGCGTGCGACGAAAGCCTCTGCCTGCGCCTCGTTCTCTTCGACGAACACCGAGCAGGTCGCGTAGACGAGCGTGCCGCCGCGAGCCAGGCAGCTCCACAGCGCGTCGAGCATCGTGCGCTGCACGGCGGCGAACGATGCGACGTCGCTTGCGCGGCGCAGCCATTTGACGTCGGGGTGCCGCCGTACGATCCCGGACGCCGTGCACGGCACGTCGGCGAGGATCCGGTCGTACGGGCGCCCGTCCCACCATGTCGCGGGCGACGATCCGTCGCCCGCCACGACGCGGACGCGCTCGCTCCCGAGCTTCAGCCTCGCGAGATTCTCGTGCACGCGCGGCAGGCGCGCGGCATCGCTGTCGAGCGCCGTCAGCTCGACGTCGGCGAGCTCCAGGACGTGCGTCGTCTTGCCGCCGGGCGCGGCGCACGCATCGAGCACGCGATCGCCATCGCGTGCACCGAGGAGCGGCGCGGCGACCTGCGCGCCCGCGTCCTGAACGGAGAACGCGCCCTCGTCGTAGCCGGGGAGCTCGCGCACCGGTCGCGCGGGAGCGACGATCACGCCGGCCTCGCCCACCGGTTCGCACGCGATGCCCTGCGCGGCTAACCGCGCGGCGAGTTCGTCGCGGGATCCTGCGCGCACGTTCGCCCGCAGCGTGAGCGGAGGATGCTCGTTGCCCGCCGCGAGTATCCGCTCCCACTGCGCCGGCCAGTCCGCGCGAACGCGCGCGATCCACCAGCGCGGATGCGACCAGCGCGCGACGGGAGTCGTCGCGGCCTTCGCGAGCACCTCGTCGCGCTCGCGAAGGTAGCGGCGCAGCAGCGCGTTCGCGAGACCCTTCGCCTGAGGACGAACCGCATCGCCTGCCGCAGCCACGGCGCGATCGACGACTGCGTGCGCTTCGGCGCGCATGTGCTCGAGCTGGTAGACCGCGACCGCGAGGATCGCGACCAGCATCGGGTCGGCGATCGGCTTGTGCGCCAGCGAACGGACGATCGCTTCGAGCGTTCCCCAGTGCCGCAGCGTT
>JAKLIE010000231.1 GCA_022709775.1 Pseudomonadota bacterium | reverse complement strand
ACGATCGACGCCGGTCCGGTCGACAGCGCGTCGACCTGGCCGCCGAGAAGCCCGACGATCGCGGGGCCCGCGCCCGTGTACGGAACGTGCGTCATCTGCACGCCTTGAGAGAGGGCGAGCATCGCCATCGGCATGTGCATCGTGCCGTAGTTGCCCGACGAGCCGAACGTGATCTTGCCGGGCGCAGCGCGCGCCGCCGCGATGAATTCCGCGTAGGTCTTCCACGGCGAGTCCGCGCGCACCGCGAGCACGGTCGGATCGGCCGTGACCCGCGCGACCGGCTTCAGGTCCGCGAGCTGGTACTGCGGCGTGCGGCCGAGCACCTTGTCGGCCTCCGGCAGCACCGTGTACGACGAGAGCGCCATCAGCACCGTGTAGCCGTCGGGCTTCGCCTTCGCGGCGTAGGCCATGCCTATTCCGCCGCCCGCCCCCGCCTTGTTCTCGATCACGACGGACTGCTTCAGGTCCCGCGACATGGCCTCCGCCATCGGGCGCGCGACGGTGTCCGCGACGCCGCCCGGCGGGAACGGCACGATCATCGCGACCGGGCGCTCGGGGAACTGCGCCCACGCGGCCGTCGCGGCGAGCATCAGCGCGAGCGCGGACAGGATTGCACGTGCGTGACTCTTCATCGGTTCCTCTCCAATGCAATGCCGAAGGGCATGGTCCCCCCTCACCCCGGCCCTCTCCCCGCATGCGGGGAGAGGGAGTGCTCCTGCGACAGGCGCGTGCCCCCCACCCGAGCAACCGCCGCCCTCCGTTCTCAGCCCTTCACCCTGCACGCTTCGACCGCTCCCTGCTCAGGCTCGGGATGCACCGAGACACGTTGCGGGAGCAAGCCATCCCCCTGCACGCTTCGACTGCTCCCTGATCAGGCCTTCCCGAACACCTCGTTCAGCTGCTGCGTCACGCGCACGAACGTCGTGCGCTTCGACAGCTCGCGCAGGCGCCGGGCACCGACGTAGGTGCACGCCGACCGCACGCCGCCCAGGATCTCCTGCGCGGTCTCGGACACCGGGCCGCGGTGCGGGACCAGCACCTCTTTACCCTCCGCGGCACGGTACTTTGCAACTCCGCCCGCGTACTTGTCCATCGCCATCCGGCTGCTCATGCCGTAGAAGCGCTGGAACTTCGTGCCGTCGACCTCGATCACCTCGCCGCCGGATTCCTCGTGGCCCGCGAGCATGCCGCCCAGCATCACGAAGTCGGCGCCGCCGCCGAACGCCTTCGCAATGTCCCCCGGCGTCGTGCAGCCGCCGTCGGCGCAGATGTGGCCCTCGAGGCCGTGCGCCGCGTCCGCGCACTCGATGATCGCCGAGAGCTGCGGGTAGCCCACGCCGGTCATCTTGCGGGTCGTGCACACCGAGCCGGGACCGATGCCGACCTTGACGATGTCCGCGCCCGACAGGATCAGCTCCTCGGTCATCTCGCCGGTGACGACGTTGCCCGCCATGATGACGAGGTGCGGGTAGGCGGCGCGCACCTTCGCGACGAAGCGCACGAAGCCCTCGGTGTAGCCGTTGGCGACGTCGATGCACAGGTAGCGGATCGCCGAGTCGGGTCCCTTCCCCGCCTTCGCCATCACCGCATGGAGCTTCTCCTCGTCGGCGTCCTGGATGCCCATCGAGCAGAACGCGGCGCTCTTGCGCTCCAGCGCGCGGAAGTACGCGACGATCTCGTCGACCTCGTAGTGTTTGTGCAGCGCGACCGACATCCGGTACGGGTCGAGCGCCCGCGCCATCTCGAACGTGCCGGTCGAATCCATGTTCGACGCGACGATCGGAATGCCGGAGTAATCGGTGCCGGTGTGCCGGAAATGGAACTCGCGCGAGATGTCGACCTGCGATCGCGTCGTGAGCGTCGAGCGCTTCGGGCGAATCAGCACGTCCTTGAAGTCGAGCTTGACGTCGTTCTCGATGCGCATGAATCGCCTCCTCCCGGACACCGGACGCAAAAAACGCCGGAGCGCTCGCTGGCGGCGTCCGACGTCGGCCGATTCTACGCCGAAACCCGCACGCCCGAACGCAACGGTCCCCGGCGCCGGTATGATGACGCGTTTCTTCCTGTCCCGTCCCGCCCCATGTCCTCGATCGGCCACCTGCTCGACCGCAACCGTGCCTGGGCGGCCCGGATCGGCGCCGAACACCCCGGCTTCTTCCAGGGCCTGGCCGCCCAGCAGGCGCCGCGCTTCCTGTGGATCGGCTGCGCCGACAGTCGCGTACCGGCCAACGAGATCGTCGACCTCGCGCCCGGCGAGCTGTTCGTCCACAGGAACGTCGCGAACGTCGTCGTCCACACCGACTTCAACTGCCTGTCCGTGCTCCAGTTCGCGGTCGACGTGCTCAAGGTCGAGCACGTGATCGTCGTCGGCCACTACCGCTGCGGCGGAATTCGGGCGGCGCTCGAGGAGACCTCGCACGGGCTGATCGACAACTGGCTGCGGCACGTGCAGGACGTCGCGCTCCGGCACGCGCCGCTGCTCGAGCGGCGCGACGAACCGGACTGGCGCGTCGACCGGCTGTGCGAGCTCAACGTCGTCGAGCAGGTCGTGCACGTCGCGCGCACGACGATCGTCGAGGAGGCGTGGCGGCGCGGGCAGCCGCTGACCCTCCACGGGTTCGTCTACGGCCTCGCGGACGGAATCCTGCGCGACCTCGGCATCGAGGCGGCAAGCACGGCGGAGCTCCGCGCCCGCTATGCGCCCGCGATCGCGCGCTGCGCCGGGAACGGGTAGACACGCTTCCGCACGCAGCGGCGCGGCGCCGATCGCACGACGGCGGCGGCCCGACTTCCACCGATACGGACGACTCCCATGACGCCGACGAACTCGCGCACACGCCTCCGCCCGATCCGCTGGCTCGCCGCCGCGGCCCTGGCCCTCGCGCTGCCTGCGCTCGCGCAGGACTACCCGAGCCGGCCGGTGAAGATCATCGTCCCGTTCTCGCCCGGCGGGGCGGTCGACGGGCCGACGCGCATCGTCGCGCAGAAGCTCTCCGAGCGGCTCGGCGCGCAGGTCGTCGTCGAGAACAAGCCCGGGGCAGGAGCGACGCTGGGCGCGGCCGAGGTCGCGAAAGCCGCGCCCGACGGCTACACGCTGCTGCTGGCGTCGCAGACCAACGCGATCAGCGCCACGCTCTACGGAAGCAAGCTCGCGTTCGATCCGGTCGAGGACTTCGCGCCGGTCATGCTGATCGGCGAGGAGCCCGGCGTGCTGGTCGTGCACCCGTCGTTTCCGGCGAAGTCGCTCGACGAGTTCATCGCGTACGTGCGCCAGAATCCCGGCAAGGTCGACTACGCGTCGTCGGGCAACGGCAGCGGTCAGCACCTGTTCGCGGCGATGCTGGCGTCGATGGCGGGGCTCAGGATGAACCACATCCCCTACAAGGGCAGCGCGCAGGCGACGTCGGACCTCCTCGGGGGCCAGGTGCCGGTCTCGATCCCGGGGACCGCGGGCATGATGGGGCACATCAAGGCGGGCAAGCTGCGTCCGCTCGCGACGACCGGCGCGAAACGCGCCGAGGCGCTGCCCGACGTTCCGGCGATCGCCGAGACGCTGCCGGGATACGAGGCGTACGTCTGGATGGGGCTCCTCGCGCCGAAAGGCACGCCGCAGCCGGTCGTCGACCGGCTGCACCGCGAGCTCGTCGCCGTGATGGCGCTTCCCGACGTGAAGGCCTTCTATGCGGGCCACAACCTCGAGATCGTCGCGTCGACGCCCGCCGACTTCGGCGGGTTCTTCCGCCACGAGAAGGAACGCTGGGCGCGCGTGATCAGGGAAACAGGGGCGAAGATCGACTGACCGTCCCGACGCAACGTCAACGAACGGAGTGCGCATGAATGCAACGAGTCCCGCGCCGCGGTCCGCGGTCACCGGCGTCGAACACTGGACGACGAAGGGCGACGTCAGGCTGTTCCTCTGGCAGAAGTACGTCGGCAGCCCCGACGGCAAGCCGTGCGTGCTGTTCGTCCACGGATCGTCGATGGCGTCGCAGCCGACGTTCGACCTCGTGGTGCCCGGCCGACCCGACTCGTCGGTGATGGACTGGTTCGCGCGGCGCGGCTTCGAGTGCTGGTGCGTCGACATGGAGGGCTACGGACGCTCGTCGAAGCACCGCGACATCAATTGCGACATCGCGAACGGCGCCGACGACCTCGCGGCCGCGACCGACTACATCATGCGCACGCGCGGCGCAAAGGCGTTCTGCGTCTACGGCATCTCGTCGGGCGCGCTGCGCGGCGCGATGTTCGCCGAGCGCCACCCCGACCGCGTCGCGCGTCTCGCGCTCGACGCCTACGTGTGGACCGGCGAAGGCAGCCCGACGCTCGAGCAGCGTCGCCGGAAGCTTCCCGAATTCCTGAAGTCGAATCGGCGGCCGATCGACCGCGCGTTCGTCCACTCGATCTTCGAGCGCGACCACCCGGACTGCGCC
>JAKLIE010000230.1 GCA_022709775.1 Pseudomonadota bacterium | reverse complement strand
CGCGCCTCGATCCAGTCGGGGCCGAAGCGCACGTCCGCGCCGAGGCCCGCGAGCACGTCGGCGAACGCGACGTCGCCCTGGATGGCGTCGCGGCCGACGCCGGTCACGCGCACCGGGCCGCCGCCCAGCGCGCCCGCCGCGAGGAAGTACGAGGCGGACGACGCGTCGCCTTCGACGCCGATCGCCCCGGGGCTCGCGTAGCGCGGGCCCGCGGGAACGACGAACGTCGACGCATCGGGCGTGGCGACCTCGACGCCGAATCGCTTCATCAGCCGCGTCGTGATCTCGACGTACGGGCGCGAGATCAGCGGCGTCGTGACCGCGACACGGGTCGACGCCACCTCCGAGCCGCGTGCGAGCGGCAGCGCCATCAGCAGCGCCGTGAGGAACTGGCTCGAGACGTCGCCGCGGATCGGGACCGTTCCGCCCGCGCGAGCGCCCGCGCCGCCGATCGCCAGCGGAGGATAGCCCGACTGGCCCAGGTAGCGGACCTCGGCGCCCAGTGCGCGCAATGCGTCGACCAGGTCGCCGACCGGACGCTCGCGCATCCGCGCGACGCCGTCGAGCTCGTAGTCGCCGCCGAGTGTCGCGAGGACGGCCGTGAGCGGGCGGAACGCGGTGCCGGCGTTGCCCAGCATGAGCTTCGCCGCGCGGACCGGCAACGCGCCGCCCGCGCCGTGGACGACGCAGCGGCGCGCCGCGCGGTCGCGCTCGACGCGGACGCCGAGCCGGTCGAGCGCCTCGATCATGCGGTCGGTGTCGTCGGCCTCGAGCACGCCTTCGACCCGGGTCGTGCCGCGAGCGAGCGCCGCGATCAGCAGGATCCGGTTGCTGATGCTCTTCGATCCGGGCAGCGCGATCGTGCCCTCGACGTGCGATAACGGCGCGAGCGTGAGGTCCGGCGACGTCATCGTGCGCGCGTTCAGCGGTCCACCGGCTTCGCGACGGACGCGCTCGACTGCCAGCGGCGACGCGCATCGCTTGCCTGCGCGAAGAGCCGCTGCAGCGCCTCGCCGTCGCCGCCGGCGATCGCCGCGGCCATCCGGTCGAGCATCGATCGGTAGTCGCCGAGCGCCTCGAGGATCGATTCCCGGTTCGCGAGCGCGATGTCGCGCCACATCTCGGGCGAGCTCCCGGCGATGCGGGTGAAGTCGCGGAAGCCCGACGCCGCGTGTGCGAACAGGTCCTCCGCGTCGGGACGGGCGGCGAGCTCGGCGACCAGCGCGAACGCGAGCACGTGAGGCAGGTGGGACACGGCCGCGAAGATCCGGTCGTGACGTGCGGGGTCCAGCTCGATCACGCGGGCGCCGCAGCGCTCCCACATCGCGCGAACCGTCGCCACCGCGTCCTTCGCGGTCTCGGGCAGCGGAGCCACCACGGTGGTGCGCTCCCGGAAGAGCGTCGGGAACGCCGCGGCCGCGCCCGAGTGCTCGGTCCCGGCGATCGGGTGCGCGGGCACGAATCGCTCGATGCGCCTGCCGAACGCCGCCCGTGCCGCGGCCACGACGTCCTGCTTGGTGCTGCCCGCGTCGGTGACGACGGTTTCGGGGCCGGCGTGCGCCGCGATCTCGGCCAGGACGGGAGCGATCTGCGCGACCGGCGTCGCGACCAGCACGACGTCGGCACCGCCGAGCTCCGTCGTCCACCGCTCGTCGAGGGTGTAGGCGCGATCGACGATGCCGCGCGCTAGCGCCTCGTCGAGGTTCGTGCGCGTACGCCCGACGCCGACGACCTCGCGTACCGCACCGGCGGCCTTGAGCGCGAGCGCGCAGGAGCCGCCGATCAGGCCGACGCCGACGACGACGAGGCGGCCGAGGGGCCCGGACGCTTTGGATTCCAAGGCGGCCGCCGGTGTCAGCGGCCGATGGCTCGCGCCAGCGCCGCCAGGAATCGCTCGTTCTCTGCGGGCAGCCCCACCGTCACGCGCAGGAATCCGGGCAATCCATAGTTCCCGACCGGGCGCACGATCACGCCGTCGCGCAGCAGGGCCGCGTAGACGCGCGCGCCGTCGCCGACGTTCACGAGCAGGAAGTTGCCGTGCGACGGGACGAATGCCACGCCGAGCTTCGCGAGGCCGGCCTCGAGTTGCCGCATGCCCTCGCGGTTCACCCGCGCGCTCTCCTCGACGTACGGCGTGTCGGCGAGCGCGGCGATCGCCGCCGCCTGCGCGAGAGAGTTCACGTTGAACGGCTGTCGCACGCGGTTCAGCAGGTCGGCCACCGAGGGGTCCATCACGCCGTAGCCGACGCGCAGGGCGGCGAGGCCGTACGCCTTCGAGAACGTGCGCGACACGATCAGGTTCGGGTAGCGGCCGATCCACGAGACCGAGCGCGAGCGGTCGGCCGGCGCGAGGTACTCGTCGTAGGCCTCGTCGAGCACGACGACGACCTCGCGCGGCACCTTCGCGACGAACGCCTCCATCGGCGCCGCGCCGATCCAGGTGCCGGTCGGATTGTTCGGGTTGGCCACGAACACGACGCGCGTGCGCGGCGTGACCGCCGCGAGCATCGCCGCCAGATCGTGGCCGTAGTCCTTCGCCGGCACCTCGATGCCCTTCGCGCCGCGCGCGTGCGTCGCGAGCGGATACACGGCGAAGGCGTGCTGCGCGTAGATCGCCTCGTCCCCGGGCGTCAGGAACGCCTGCGTGACGAGCTCGAGCACGTCGTTGCTGCCGTTGCCCAGCACGAGGCTCTCGGCGGAGACGCGCAGGCGTGCCGCCAGCGCGGATCGGAGCGCGAAGCCGTTGCCGTCGGGGTAGCGCGTGACGTCCGCCGCGGCCGTCGCGATCGCCGCGAGCGACTTCGGGCCCGGGCCGCGCGGATTCTCGTTCGATGCGAGCTTGACGATGCCGGCCGGGTCGAGGTGGAGCTCGCGCGCGAGCTCCTCGATCGGCTTGCCGGGCACGTACGGGGCGATGTCGCGCACCCAGGCGGGCGCGTGCGCTGCGGGCTCGTGGACGGTCGTCATGGCGTCAGGGTTCTCGGGCGGCGGGATACGAGCCGAGGAGCTTGAGGTAGGGCGCGCGCTGGCGGAGCTCGGCGAGCGCCGCCGCCACCGGTGCGTCGTCGCGGTGGCCGGTGAGATCGATGAAGAACAGATACTCCCAGCGGCCGGTACGGGCCGGCCTCGACTCGATGCGCGTCATCGACACGCCGTGCCTGGCGAGGGGCTCCAGAAGCGCGTGCACGGCGCCCGGGCGATTGGGCGCCGACATCACCAGCGACGTCTCGTCGCTTCCCGACGCGCCAACCTGCTGGCGCCCGAGCACCCAGAAGCGCGTCCGGTTGTCGGGCTCGTCCTCGATGTGCGCGGCGAGCACCGGGATGCCGTAGGTCGCGGCGGCGATCTCGCCGGCGATCGCGGCGGCGCCCGGTTCGGCGGCGGCGAGACGCGCGGCCTCGGCGTTGCTCGCGACGACGATCCGGGGCGCGGACGGAAGGTTCCGCGCGAGCCACTGGACGCATTGCGCGAACGACTGGGCGTGCGAGTAGATTCGCTTCACCGCCGCCAGGTCCGCAGCGCGCGTGAGCAGATTCTGCTGGACCCGAAGCTTCACCTCGCCCACCACCGACAGGTCGCTCGTGCACATCAGGTCGAGCGTGCGGCCCACGGCGCCCTCGGTCGAGTTCTCGACCGGGACGACCGCGTAGTCGCAGCGACCGGACTCCGCCGCACGGAACGCCTCGTCGATCGTGCCCTCGGGCACCGCCTCGACGAACGGGCCGAAGTGCCGCGCGACGGCGGCGTGCGTGAACGTGCCCGGCGGACCGAGGTAGGCGATCGCGAGGCGTCGCTCGAGCGCGAGGCACGCCGACATGACGTGGCGAAAGATGCCGGTCACCGCCTCGTCCGGGAGCGGGCCGGGGTTCGCCTCCGCCAGGCGCGCGAGCACCTGCGCCTCGCGTTCCGGGCGGTACGCGGGCGCCCCGCTGCCTTCCTTCAGCTTGCCGATCGCCTGCGCGTGCCGTGCGCGCCCGGACAGCCGCGCGAGGATCTCGAGGTCGAGCGCGTCGATCGCGTCGCGGTGGCGCCTCAATGTGTCGTCGGCATCGCTCATCGCCCAAGCCCGCCGGAACGGTCCGCGCCCGCCGGGCCGCCCCGAGGGCGCGGGCCCCCTCGGGGGGAGGCGACCGAAGGTCGCTTCGGGGGGGGCACCGCGTCCGCCGGGCCGGCCGCGCGGCGCGCTCCCCCCCGAGGGCAGGTGGCCGCAGGACGCTTCGGAGAGGGGGTCACCGCGCCCGCCGGGCCGCCCCGAGGGCGCGGGCCCCCTCGGGGGGAGGCGACCGAAGGTCGCTTCGGGGGGGTCACCGCGCCCGCCGGGCCGCCCCGAGGGCGCGGGCCCCCTCGGGGGGAGGCGACCGAAGGTCGCTTCGGGGGGGTCACACCTGGTCCTCCTCCTCGTCGCGCTCGACGACGCGCTCGAGGCCGGCGAGCTTCTCGCCTCCAGACAGGTTGATGAGCGTCACGCCCTGC
>JAKLIE010000023.1 GCA_022709775.1 Pseudomonadota bacterium | reverse complement strand
TATAACTCCCGTCCCCAGCATCGAGACCGACGCGACCAGCCTCGCGGCGATCACGAGCGCTACCGCCGTTCTCGGCGTCCGATTGTCCAGCGTGCGTCTCCCGACTAAACAAGGTTCCCCGCGACGGGCCGTCGGCCCGCCGGGAGGCGGCGCCGGGAGGGCGTCCTCCCGCTGCGTCGCCTATGCCAAGAGCATGAGTGCGCTACGTCGAGCGGGCATCGGAGGGAACGCGGGGGGCGCGCCGCACATCTCGCCCAGGAAAACCGGCCGTTTTGTCACGCGCAGCGTTGTGCGCGACAACGTGTCGCGCCGGTGCGCCCCGACGGCGCGGGCGCGCCGCGGACGAACGGCCGGCAGTGCCCGACGAACGGCCTACGCCGGGCGCCGGAACGCGGGCTTGTGGCGTACCGCGGTGAGGACGAGCGAGAGCCGGTCGGGCACCCCGACCTTCCCGAAGATCGACGTCAGATGATGACGCACGGTGTTGTCGCTGATGCCGAGCTCGCGGGCGATCGACTTGTTGCTGAGGCCGGTGGCGAGCAGCGCGATCACGTCGCGCTCGCGTTGGGTGAGCGATTCGATCGAAGCGCGTTCGGGGTCGCTCGCCTCCGGCGCCCGTCCTGCGGTGAAATCCGCGATGAGGCGCGCCGTCGTCGCGCGGTCGATCCAGAGTTCGCCCTCGCAGACCTTCGTGATCGCATCGACGAGGTGCGAAGCGGGCTTGTCCTTCGTCACGATGCCGCGCGCGCCGGCGACCACCAGCGGGCCGGCCAGGTCCTGCACGTCGCGCCCGGCGACGACCAGCAACCGGGCCTGCGCGTCGATGCGCTGAGCGCGGCGAAGCAGGTCGACCCGCGAATCCGCCGCGTCGTCGACGTCCAGCAGGATCACGTCCGGGCGCGGGCCGCCGTCGGGAACGTCGGCTCCCGACGCGACGTCGCCGACGCACTCGAGGCCGGGTTCCCGCTCGACGAGGGCCCGCAGGCCCGCGCGGGAGAGCGCGTGTCCGCCGACGATCAGCACGCGCACGCGGGCCCGCATCGCTCGTTCGCCCATGATCGCGATCGACGTCGTGGCGATGCGCGATGGGGCGGCGCCCGGGAGGAGGCCGTCACGGCGCCGCGGGAACGTCACGGCGCCGGACCGCTGCGGTCGAAGTCGGCGGCCTCGCGTCAGGCCGGCGTCGTCGACGGCTCGCCGCCCGCCGAGGGCCTCGGACCGCTCGGGTTCGCCCCCCCCGACGACGACGGCGGCGACGGCTTCGGCGGCCGCGGCGGCTTGCCCGACATGATGTCGTCGATCTGCTCGGCGTCGATCGTCTCGAATTCGAGCAGCGCCTTCGCCATCGTCTCGACCTTGTCGCGGTTGTCCTCGAGGAGCTTTCGCGCGACCGCGTACTGGCCGTCGATGATCTTGCGCACCTCGGCATCGACCTTCTTCATCGTCTCTTCGGACATGTTGACGGTGCGCGTGATCGAGCGGCCGAGGAAGATCTCGCCTTCGTTGTCGCCGTAGACCATCGGCCCCAGCAGGTCGCTCATGCCGTAGCGCATCACCATGTCGCGCGCGATGTGCGTCGCGCGCTCGAAGTCGTTCGACGCGCCGGTCGTCATCTGGTGCATGAACACCTCCTCGGCGATGCGGCCGCCGAACAGCACCGAGATCATGTTGAGCATCCGCTCGCGGTCCATGCTGTAGCGGTCCTCGGTGGGCAGCTGCATCGTCACGCCCAGCGCGCGACCGCGCGGGATGATCGTGACCTTGTGCACCGGATCGGTCTTGGGCAGCAGCACCGCGACGATCGCATGGCCCGACTCGTGGTAGGCCGTGTTGCGGCGCTCTTCCTCGGGCATCACGATCGAGCGCCGCTCGGCGCCCATGATGATCTTGTCCTTCGCCATCTCGAAGTCGTCCATGTCGACCAGGCGCTTGCTGCGCCGGGCCGCGAACAGGGCCGCCTCGTTGACCAGGTTGGCGAGATCGGCGCCCGACATGCCGGGCGTGCCGCGCGCGATGATGTCCGCCTTGACGTCGGGCGCCATCGGCACCTTGCGCATGTGCACGAGCAGGATCTGTTCGCGGCCGCGGATGTCCGGCAGCGGCACGACGACCTGGCGATCGAAGCGGCCGGGGCGCAGCAGCGCAGGGTCGAGCACGTCGGGGCGGTTGGTCGCGGCGATCACGATCACGCCGGCGTTGCCCTCGAAGCCGTCCATCTCGACCAGCAGCTGGTTCAGCGTCTGCTCGCGCTCGTCGTTGCCGCCGCCGAGCCCGGCACCGCGCTGGCGGCCGACCGCGTCGATCTCGTCGATGAACACGATGCACGGCGCGTTCTTCTTCGCCTGCTCGAACATGTCGCGCACGCGCGCCGCGCCGACGCCGACGAACATCTCGACGAAGTCCGAGCCCGAGATCGAGAAGAACGGCACCTTCGCCTCGCCGGCGATAGCCTTCGCGAGCAGCGTCTTGCCGGTGCCCGGCGATCCGACCATCAGGATGCCGCGGGGAATGCGGCCGCCCAGCTTCTGGAACTTGGACGGGTCGCGCAGGAACTCGACCAGCTCGGCCACTTCCTCCTTCGCCTCGTCGCATCCCGCGACGTCGGCGAAGGTCACCGTGTTGTTCGCCTCGTCGAGCATGCGCGCCTTGCTCTTGCCGAACGAGAACGCGCCGCCGCGTCCGCCGCCCTGCATCTGGCGCATGAAGAAGATCCAGACGCCGATCAGGAGCAGCATCGGGAACCACGAGATGAAGATCTGCGCGAGGAAGCTCTGCTCCTCCTCGGCCTTCGCGTCGACGCGCACGCCGAACTTGAGCAGGTCCGACACCATCCAGATGTCGCCCGGCGTCGTCGTCAGGAATCGCTTCTTGTCCGTCGACGTCCACTTGATCGTCCGGCCCTCGATCACGGCGGACTCGACCTTGCCGGACTTTGCCGACTCCATGAACTCGGAGTAGGGGATCGTGTCCTTGGTCGTCTGGCGCGCGTCGAACTGCTTGACCACGGTGAGGACCACCAGGCCGATCACGAGCCAGATGCCGATGTTCTTGAGCAGGTTGTTCACGTATCGCTCCTCGACGCGGCACCCCGGGGGCGCCCCGTACCGCCCGGAAGTCCGGGCGGCTGCCCGAGACGGTCCGCCTCGGGCGAAAAATACATTTTACCTTACCCCCCCTCGGGGCCCGTTGGACACGACCGGCCGCCGGCCGGCCCTGTCCGCGGCCGGAAGTCAGCCCGAGAAGCCCTTCCCGACCAGGAAGACCTCCCGGCTCCGGTCGCGGCTCGCCTTCGGCTTGCGCACGTACACCTTGTCGAACCGCTCGCGCATCGCCTTCTCGAACTCGCCCAGTCCCGCCCCCTGGAACACCTTGACCGCAAAATCGCCGCCTGGTTGCAGGTGATCGCCCGCGAACGCGAGGGCGAGGTCCGCGAGGCCGACGCTGCGCGCCTGGTCGACGGGGTCGATGCCGGACAGATTGGGGGCCATGTCCGAGACCACAAGGTCGACGGACTTCCCGCCGAGCGCGGCTTCGACGGCCGCGAGCCCCTCGTCGGTCGCGAAGTCGGCCTGCACGAACGCGACGCCGGCGACCGGATGCATCGGCAGCGCGTCGGTCGCGACGATCGTCGCCTTCGGTCCCAGCCGCTCACGCAGCACCTGGCACCAGCTTCCCGGCGCCGAGCCCAGATCGACCGCGACGATGCCGGGCCGGAGCAGCTTGTCGCGCTCGTCCAGCTCGAGCAGCTTGAAGGCCGCGCGCGACCGGTAGCCGCGCCGCTGCGCTTCCTGCACGTACGGGTCGTTGACGTGGTCGTGCATCCACGCCTTGCCGAAACGGTGCTTCTTGCGCGTGGGGTTGAGCGGGCCGGGCATGCGGGAGCGAAGGATGGGGCGCGCACGCGGGAACCCGCGGCGCTGCCGCCCCCCATGCCGCACCGCCCATTGTATAGGTGGCTGCGCAGGCGGCGCCCGCCCCCGGGCGTGCCGGCCCTCCCGCCGGGTTGCGGTCGCCTGTCTCGGCCGCGGAACGTTCGGATACACTCGACGCATGGTCACCCTCACACCGTCGCAGCGCCGCGAGCTCCGGGCGCGCGCACATTCACTCCACCCGGTCGTCGCGATCGGCCATGCGGGCCTGACGCCCGCCGTGCTGCACGAGATCGACGTCGCGCTCGGCGCGCACGAGCTCGTCAAGGTGCGCGTGCATTCGGACGACCGCGACGAGCGCGAGGCGCACCTCGCGGGGATCTGCGCAAGCCTCGGCGCCGCGCCCGTCCAGCATCTGGGCAAGCTCCTGATCCTCTGGCGGCCGGCGCCCGAACCCGAGCCCGAGCCGCGCCGGCGCATGAAGCCCGCGAAGTCACCGGGACGCCGTCGCGAGTCCCCGGGAGCGCCTGCGGGCGGCCCGAGGCGGCAAAGCCCGCCCGTGCCGGACGTCGGCGCGCACTCCTCGAAGCATCGGCGGGGTGCCGCGCGCCACGCGTCCCGCGGTTCGTCGCCGCAGGACGAAGCGCCCTCGCCCCGCCGGGACCGGTACTCCGACGCCGCTACGCCCGCCGGTGCACCGCGCCGGCGTCCTGCCGGGACGAAGCCGGCTTCCGCGTTCGGGAAACGCGGAGCGGCGTCGGGCAAGCGTCCTTCGTCGGGTACGAAGCGTCCGCTGCGCGAGGCGAAGCGACCGCCTTCCGGTGTCGTGTACGCGCAGCGCGAGGGAAAGCGTCCGCCGTCGGATGCGAAGCGCCCGCCGCGGGAGGCGAAGCTCCCGTCGTCCGGTGCGAAGCGCCCGCCGCGGGACGCCAAGCGCCCGTCCACGGGTGTGAAGCGCGCGCCGGGGGAGGCGACGCGCCCGTCCTCCGGCGGGAAGCGTCCGCCCATCGGCGCGAAACGCCCGCCGTCGGGGGCAGGACGCCCGCCTTCCGGCACCAGGCGGCCTCCGGCGACCGGGGGCCGCAGTCCGGCCGGCGGGGCGCCGTCGGCAGTGCGTCGACGTCGCCGGCCCACCGGCGGACGATAGCGCGCAGTCTCCTGTGCCGATGGATCCGGCGCGTCCGCGCCGGGTCAGCCGACCGCCATGCCCGACTCGCCGTCGCCTTCCGCCGCGCGCCTCCCGCTCGACGCGCGCGCAGCGGGAACGATGATCGCGCTCACCGCGGTGTGGGGCATGCAGCAGGTGGCGATCAAGCTGGCGGCGCCCACAGTGCCGCTGGTGCTGCAGGGGTCGATCCGCTCGGCGATCGCGACCGTCCTCGTGCTCGCCTGGGCGCGCTCGCGCGGCATCGCGCTCGCCGGACGCGACGGGACGCTCGTTCCCGGCCTCGCCGCGGGCATGCTGTTCGGTGCGGAGTTCGCCTTCATCTATGCGGGGCTCGGGCACACGACCGCCGCACGCATGGTCGTGCTGCTCTACCTCGCCCCCTGCTTCACCGCGCTCGGCCTCGCGTGGCTCGTGCCGGGCGAGCACCTCGCGGCGCGCCAGTGGGTCGGCATCGGCATCGCGTTCGCGGGGACCGCGTTCGCGTTCGCCGACGGCTTCGCCGCGCCCGGCGCGCCGACGCTCGCGGGTGACGCGATGGCCGTCGTCGCGGCAGTCCTCTGGGCCGCCACCACCGTGCTGATCCGCGCGAGCCCGCTCGCGCGCGCCAGCGCGACCAAGGTGCTCGCCTACCAGCTCGCGGTGTCCGCCGCGGTGCTCGCGGCCGTGTCGGTCGCACTCGCCGAGTCGTGGTCGATCGCCCCGGCACCGGTGGCGTGGGCGAGCCTCGCGTTCCAGTCGGTCGTCGTCGCGTTCGCGAGCTACCTCGCGTGGTTCTGGCTGCTCACGCGATACCTCGCGTCGCGCCTCTCGGTGTTCTCGTTCGCGACACCGCTCTTCGGCGTGGCGTTCGCGCATCTCGCGCTCGGCGAATCGATCAGCGCGCGCTTCGCGCTCGCGGCGCTCCTCGTCGCCGCCGGCATCGCGCTGGTCAATGCGGGCGCCACGGCAGGCAGCGCTCCGCGCGGGCGTGCGGCCCGTTGACGCGATGCGGCGCCTCGCCCCGACGCTGACGCTCGCTCTCGTCGTCGCGTTCGTCGGCGCCGCGGCTCGAGCGGCCGCCGTCGATCTGCCGCGCGGGCATGCCGTCCCGGGCGGCGTCGCAAGAATCGCCCTCGGCCCGTCGCCGTCGCGTCCGGGCGTCCGCACCGGCGACGTGCCGGTGCTCGTCGCCGGCGGCCCGGGCGGCTGGACCGCCGTCGTCGGCATCGCGCTCTCGGCGAAGCCCGGCAAAGGCGCGATCGTCGTGGCGCGTCCCGGAAGACCGGTGGAGCGCAGGAGCTTCGAGATCGCGCCGGTGCGCTACGCCGAGCAGCGGCTCAAGGTCGCGCCTGCGCAGGTCGACCTGTCCAAGGAGGATCTCGCCCGTTACGAGCGCGAGCGCGCCCACCTCGCGCAGGTGATCGCGACGTTCAGCGACGAGGTTCCGGCGTCGCTGCGGATGCGCCAGCCGGTGCCGGGCGCCCGCTCGAGCTCGTTCGGGCTGCGCCGCGTGTTCAACGGCCAGGCGCGCAGCCCGCACAGCGGGATGGACATCGCCGCGCCGGCGGGCACGCCGGTCGTCGCCGCCGCCGCGGGCCGCGTGATCGACACCGGCGACTACTTCTTCAACGGCAACACCGTGTGGCTCGACCACGGTGCGGGCCTCATCACGTCGTACGCGCACCTCGAGTCGGTCGCCGTGAGGATCGGCGACACGGTCGCGGAAGGCGCCACGATCGGCGCCGTGGGCGCGACCGGCCGCGTCACCGGGGCGCACCTGCACTGGTCGGTGACCCTGAACCGTGCGATGGTCGATCCGGCGCTGTTCCTCCCCGACGCGCCGCCGGCGGCGCGCTGAGACGTCGCAGCGGCCTCAGGCGGCGCGCTCCACGCGTCCGCGAACCTGCGTCCGCCCGCCGACCTGATCGAGACCGTCTCTATCGTCGCGACGCTCGCCCTGCTTCAGGGGAGCGATGCGGTGTCGCTGCTGCCCGAGGGCCTCGCCAGACACTACGAATCGCCCGGCATGATCGCGCGGCTCGCCGTTTCGCTGCCGGGCGCCGGCACGCGCTACGAGATCATGACGCGATCGAACCGGCCGCTCGCGCCCGCCGCGGATGCCTTCGTCGCGATGCTCGCCGCGATGGCGTCGCGGCAACGGGCCGGGGACCCGGGGCGCGATCCCCCGGCGCAGCGTCCCGGCCGGGCCGCCCGCCGGTGATCGCCGCGCACGCTCCGGCGCCGCGCCCGCCGGTCGGCCTTGCCCGGCCCGTCGCGGTTATGGGATCGTAGCGCGTGCCCGCCTTCCCGCTCCGTTCGTGACCTCCGGCAGCCCGTCCCCTGCCCCTCAGGGCCCCGAGCTTCGCGGAGAGCTCGCCGCAATGATCGCGAGCCGCGCGTTCGGCCGCGCACCTCGTCTCCGCGCGATGCTCGCGTACATCCTCGAATCGGCGGCCGACGGCCGGACGTCGGGCCTGCGCGAGACGTCGATCGCGCTCGACGTGTTCAAGTGCGATCCGTCGACGTTCGACCCGGCGCACGACCCGATCGTGCGCGTCTCCGCGAACCGGCTGCGCGAGGTCATCGACCGCTACTACCGCGACGAAGGCGCCGGGCGCGCGATGCGCGTCGAGCTGCCGCCCGGAGGCTACGTGCCGGTGCTGCGCAGGATCGCCCCGGCGACGCTGCCCGCGCTGCCGCGCATCGCGGTCCTTCCGTTGCGCGCGGCCGGCGCGACGATCGACGAGACGACGTGCGACGGCCTCACGGAGGATCTCATCGACGCACTGGCCCGCCGCGCCGACGTGCGCGTCACCGCGCGCGCGTCGAGCTTCCGCTACCGCGGCCGGGCCACCGAGGCCCGGCAGGCCGCGAGCGAGCTCCGCGTCGACGCGGTGCTCGAGGGCGAGGTCGGGCTCTCCGACGGCCGCCTGCGCGTCGAAGCGCGCCTCGTGCTCGGGAGCGACGGCACGTGCCTGTGGCGCCACGCGTTCGACGAATCGCCCGACGCGCGGCACCTGCTCACGGGCCGGCTGGTCGAGCTGATGCTGCGATCGGTGCGGCGCGAGCCGCCCGCCGGCGGCACGATCGCCGTGCCCGCCGCGGACGTCGGCGTCCGGGCGCTGGTCGATCGCGCCCGGCACCTGCGCCACACGAACTCGTCCGAGAACATCGCGCACGCGGTGAAGCTGCTCGAGCGCGCCGCCGCGCTCGCGCCGGACTTCGTCGATGCGTGGCTGCAGCTCGCGATCGCGCGCATGTGGCAGCTCGCGAGCTGGGACAACCGGGACGTCGAGGCCGCGATGGTGCGCGAGCCGCTCGCGCACGCGCTCGCGCTCGATCCCTCGCACGGGCCGGCCGTCGCGCTCGATGCGTACCTGTCGCTGCTCGCCGAGCACGACTGGGGTCGCGCGCTCGCGCTCTCCGCGCGCGCAAGGGAGCTCGCGCCGCACGACACCGACGTGCTCCAGGTCTGCGCGATGGTCCTGCACACGCTCGCCCGCTACGACGAGGCCGAGGAGATCCTGGCGCTCGCGATCGCGCTCGATCCGTCGTCCCCGCGCCCGCGGTGGTGGCACGCGTTCGCGGTGCTGGCCCGGGACGGCGACGCCGAGCGAGCGCTCGCGATCGTCGACGAGGCCGAGCGCGTGATCGGAGCGTCGTCGGTGATGGCCGACCGCCGCATCGCCGTGCAACTGATCGCCGGGCGCCATGCCGACGCCGAGATCGCCGCGCGCACGATCCTCGCGCAGCAGCCGGACTCGATCATCGCGGGGGTGCGGCTCGCCCAGGCGGTGGCGGGCCAGGGGCGGCTCGCCGAGGCGCGCGCCCTCCTCGCCACGCACGTGTCGGACCGCCTGAAGCAGGCCGAGCTCCTGCGCGCCGTCGTCGAGGCGGCGGGCCCCGATCTCGACGCGTTCTTCGCGCACGCGCTGCGCGCCGTGCAGCGGCACGACGCCAACGCCGCGCTGCTGCCGGTGGAGCCGCTCTGCGCGCGCGCGCGACGCGACCCGCGCTGGCGCGCGATCGCCGCCGCCCTGCACTACCCGGATGCCGGTCCGCCGGTGGCGCCCGCGAGCCGCGCGGCGTGAGCGTCGGCTAGCGGTAGCTGACCGCGAGGATCTCGTAGCCGCGGACGCCGCCGGGCGCCTGCACCTCGACCGCGTCGCCCTCGCTCCTGCCGATCAGCGCGCGCGCGATCGGCGAGGTGATCGAGATCTTGCCGTGCTTGATGTCGGCCTCGTCCTCGCCGACGATCTGCCAGCGCCTGACGTCGCCGGTGTCGAGGTCCTCGATCTCGACGGTCGCGCCGAACACGACGCGTCCGTCGCCGTCGACCTCGGCCGGGTCGATCACCTGCGCGCCGGCGAGCTTGTGCTCGATCTCGGCGATGCGGCCCTCGATGAACCCCTGCCGCTCCTTGGCCGCGTCGTAGTCGGCGTTCTCGGACAGGTCGCCGTGCGAGCGCGCCTCCGCGATCGCCTGGATGACCGCGGGCCGCTCGACCGACTTCAGGCGCTGCAGCTCGGCCTTGAGCCGCTCCGCCCCCGCCACGGTCATCGGCACCTTCATCATTGCCCCCGGCCTCCGGCACTTCCGGGGAGCCGCCGGTGCAGCGCCTGGATCGAAACGGCGTCGAGCGCGCGCATCCCCTGCATCCCGATTGCCGCGGCACGGAAGCCCGCGAGCGTCGTGTAGGTCGGCACCTCGTCGGTCAGCGCCGCGCGACGGATCGCGTAGCTGTCCTGGATCGCGCTCCGCTTCTCCTCGACCGTGTTGACGACGAGCGCGATCTCGTCGTTCTTGATCATGTCGACGATGTGCGGACGCCCTTCCGCGACCTTGTTCACCGGCGTGACCGGCACGCCCGCCGCGGCCAGCGCCGCCGCGGTGCCGCGCGTGGCGACGATCTGGAAGCCCAGACCCTGAAGCATCCGCGCGGTCTCGATCGCGCGCGGCTTGTCGCTGTTCTTGAGGCTCACGAACACCTTGCCCGCCTGCGGAAGGCGCACGCCCGCCGCAAGCTGGCTCTTGAGGAACGCGTCGCCGAAGGTCTCGCCGACGCCCATCACCTCGCCGGTCGACTTCATCTCGGGCCCCAGGATCGTGTCGACGCCGGGGAACTTGATGAACGGGAACACCGCCTCCTTCACCGAAAAGTAATCCGGGATCACCTCGGTGAGCACGCCCTGCGCGGCCAGCTTCTTGCCGGTCATGCAGCGGGCGGCGATCTTCGCCAGCGGCAGCCCGGTCGCCTTCGACACGAAGGGGACGGTGCGCGAGGCACGCGGATTCACCTCCAGCACGTACACCGTGCCGTCCTGGATGGCGAACTGCACGTTCATGAGCCCGACCACGCCCAGCGCCTTGGCCATGGCTCCGGTCTGGGCGATGAGCTCGGTCACCGTGGCCGAGTCGAGGCCGTAGGGCGGCAGCGAGCAGGCGCTGTCCCCGGAATGGACGCCCGCCTCCTCGATGTGCTCCATGATGCCGGCCACGATGACTTGCTCACCATCGGCGATGGCGTCGACGTCCACCTCCGTGGCGTCTTCCAGAAAGCGGTCGATCAGCACCGGCTGCCCTTGGGAAACGG
>JAKLIE010000229.1 GCA_022709775.1 Pseudomonadota bacterium | reverse complement strand
CGATGCGCCATACGTCGTCGTAGCGCTCCGGCGCGATGGTCGTCCCACAGGCGAAGAGCCTCGACCCCGCGGCGTCGCGGGATGTGCCCGACGTCGGGTTGGTGAAGAACATCGGCCGCCCGCAGGCGAGGTAGTCGTAGGCGAGCGACGACATGTCGCCGACGTAGGCGTCGGCGAGATCGAGCAGCGGAAACGTGAGCGGACTGTTGCGGACGACGTGGAGGCCGCGCCCGCGGCACAGGCGCTCGATCTCGTCGATCGTCGCCGCGAAGCGCTCCGAATGCGGATGGAGCTTCACGACGAGACGCCAGTCGGCCGGAATGCGCCGCGCGATCGCGGCGAAGGCTCCGAAGAACGACGACGATCCGATCGCGTCGTTCCAGGTCGGCGCGTAGAGCAGCGTGCGCCCGGGATGCTCTCCCGCGAGCCCCAGGCGGTCGAGCTCGCCCATGAACCGCGTCGCGTGCCTGCGGTAGTAGGCGCGACGCACGTTGCCCGACAGCAGGTAACGGTCCAGGTCGCCTGCGACGCCCCACTCGGCGAGCTGGTCGAACGCGTGGCGGCCGTAGAGCACGGCGACGTCCTGGAGCGCGGTGCCGCGCGCCCAGTCCTGGCGCTTTTCCGAGAACCCGTGCGGAACGTAGACGACCCGCGGTGCGTCGTCTGCGCCGCCCAGCATGTCGCGCAGGACCTTGCGGTCGAACAGGTCGGAGCAGTAGACGACGCCGGGACGGCGCTCGCGTATCGCCCGCGCGAACGGTTCGCGACCGGCGGGCATCCGCACGCCGTGGGCCCAGGCGACGTCGAGCCCCGGGTAGCAGCGCGTCGCCGCGAACAGCCCCGGGCTGTCCGCGAGCAGCATCGGCACGTCCATGATCTCGCACCAGGGCGCGAGGTGCTCGACGTGATGGGGGTACCAGGCGATCGCGAGCCCGCTCGGGGCCTGCATCGGCGGTTCAGTCATCGGCAGCGAACGTCCGGATCGCCGGCGTGCCGGGCCGCGCGGCGCCCGGGGAGCCGCTGGTCCGGCGTTTCGCCGGGGCGCCGTGGCGCGCCTCGGCGCGGGCGAGGTCGGCGGGCGTGTCGACCTCGGACCACGCGATGCCGTCGAAGGTCGCGGCGTGCACGCGATGGCCGCCGTCGGCCAGCGCCTGCAGGACGTGCTCGGCAACGGCGGCGTCCCCGTGCCGCCCGCGGGCGACGCCGACCGCCTTGCGATAATCCGGCAATGCGCCGGCCGCGACGTGCGTGAGGCCGATGTAGCCTCCGTCGAACACGCTCAGCGTCTTCGCGATGCGGACGATCCCGCGCGAGGCGTCGAGCGCCACCTTCATCTCGTCGGCTTCGAGCGCGCGCTCGAACTCGCAGAACGCGGTCACGCCGTCGCCCGCGCCGGCGGCGATCCGGCTCGCCGCCTCGGCGGGGAACACGTGGTCGCAGTTGGTGAGCAGGAACGACCCGCCGACGTGCGGCAGCGCCGCCTCCACCGAGCCGAGGTTCCCCGTCGCGGGGGCGGGGTTCTCGACGAGGCGCACGCCGGGCATCGCCAGCCGGTCGAGGTGCGCCTCGACCAGGTCGTGCCGGAACCCCGCGACGACGACGATCTCGCGGGGGCGCAGCGTCGCGGCGAAGTCGAGCGAGTGCTCGAGCAGCGTGCGCCCGCCGACCTCGACCAGCGCTTTCGGGCGTTCGGCCGTGAGCAGGCCGAGGCGCAGGCCGAATCCCGCGGCGAGGACGATCACGTGGTCGGGAGCGAGTGGCGGCATCGCAGGGGTTGTCGGAACGGGCGGGCCGCACCTGGGAAAAGTGGCGGCATTCTACGGCACGGCCGCGATTGGGTACCATTCGCCCATGCCCAGCGCCGCCACGACCGCACGCACGCTCGCCGAAGCGCTGCCCTACCTCCGCGCCTACCACGGCAGGACGATCGTCGTGCGCTTCGGCGGACGCGCGATGGCCGACGAGGAACTCAAGGCGAACTTCGCGCGCGACGTCGCGCTGCTGCGCCTGGTGGGCATGAAGCCGGTCGTCGTTCACGGCGGCGGCTGGCGCATCGACGAGCTGCTGGCGACGATGGGCATCCCGACCCGGCGCCACCGCGGCCTGCGGATCACCGACGAGAAGACGCTGACCGTCATCGAGATGGCGCTCGACGAGCTGAACCAGGAGCTCGCCGGGCTCATCAACCAGCACGGCGGCCGTGCCGTCGGCATCAATGGTCAGGACGGTCGGTTCATCCGCGCGGTGCCGATGCGCCTCCCGGCGGCTCCCGGCGAGGATCCCGTGGAACTGGGCTACGTGGGAGACGTCGACTGCATCGACGTCGAGCTCGTCCACCTGCTGCTCTCGCGCGAGTTCGTCCCGGTGATCATGCCGCTGGGCGTCGCGGAGGACGGCACGGCCTATCACATCGACTCGGACCGGCTCGCGGGGCGCCTCGCCCGTGCGCTGTCGGCCGAGAAGCTGATCCTGATGACCAACGTCGAGGGAATCGCGGACCGGCGCGGCAGGCTCGCCTACATCCTGACGGCGAGCGAGGTCGACGGCCTCCTCGCCGACGGCAAGGTGGCGGACGACATGGTGCCGCGGGCGAAGGCCGCGCGCGACGCGGTCCGGGAGGGCGTGCACTCGGTCCACATCATCGACGGCGGCGTGCCGAGCGCGCTGCTGCTCGAGGTGCTGACGGCCGAAGGCGTCGGGACGGCGGTGCGGTCCGACGACGGGCCGCACTTCCTCGAGGACAGCCGGGCCTACCTGCTCGACAGCTGACGCGGTCGCCCGGGATGGGCGCCGGCTCCGCGATGCAGTCGCCCCCCCCGACCTTCCGCTACCGCGCGTTCGCGCGCGGCGACGTCAACGGCTTCTTCGCGCTCGCCGTCGACAACCTCGCGATGCTGGTCGCGATGTCCGGCATCCTTATCGGCGTGTTCCGGATGCCCGGAGAGATCGTGCTCGGGCGAATGCTTCCCGGCACGGCGCTCGGCGTGCTGGTTGGCGACCTCGCGTACGCGGTGCTGGCGTGGCGCCTCGCCCGCCGCGAGCGGAGGCAGGACGTCTGCGCGATGCCGCTGGGCATCGACACGCCTTCGCTGTTCGCGCTCACGTTCGGCGTGATCGGTCCCGCGTACGCGATGACGGGCGACGCGCAGCGTGCCTGGGTCGTCGGCATGGCGGTGATGGTCGTGATGGGCGCCGCCAAGCTCGTCGCGGCATTCGCCGGCGATGCCATCCGGCGCAGCGTGCCGCGCACGGCCCTCCTGGCGGCGCTGTCGGGCGTCGCCCTGGTGCTGATCCTCTACTTCCCGTGGGTCAAGATCGTCGCGGAGCCGATCGGCGGGATGGTGGCGCTCGGCGTCGTGCTGATCACCCTGGTGGGAAAGGTTCGACTGCCGCGCGAATTCCCTTCCGTGCTCGTAGCGCTCGTCGCCGGGTGGACGGCGTACGCGATCGCCATGCACCTGGGCTACGAGCCGCCGCCGCTGCCCGCGGCAGGCGCGCTCGCCGGCGTGGCGCTGCCGTGGCCGTCCCTCGCGTTCGTCGACGGGCTCGAGCAGGCGCTCGTCTACCTGCCGCTGGCACTGCCGGTGGCGCTCGCCACCGTGATCGGCGGCATCGACAATACCGAATCGGCGGCGGCGGCGGGCGACCGCTACTCGACGCGCGACGTCCTGCTCGTCGAGGGCGCGGCGACGCTCGTCGCCGGTGTCTGCGGAGGGGTGATCCAGACCACGCCTTACATCGGCCACCCGGCGTACAAGAGCATGGGTTGCCGCGCGGGCTACGCGGTCGCGACGGGGATCGCGATCGGCGCAGGGACCGCGCTCGGGCTCACCGGTGCCCTGATCGCGCGCGTTCCGGAGAGCGTCGTCGTCCCGGTGCTGGTGTTCGTCGGGCTCGAGATGGCAGAGCAGGCGATGGCGTCCGCCGAACCCAGGCACCTGAAGGCGGTCGCGATCGCGGCGGTCCCCGTCGTCGCGAGCCTCGTGACGATCGAGACCGGGGCACTGATCGGCGCCGCGGGCATCGACGTGAAGGGCCTGTCGCCCGAGCTGCAGCGCAGTCTGTCGGCGGCGACGATGCTCGGCAACGGCTTCATCGTCACGGCCATGCTGTGGGCGACCTGGCTCATCGACGTGATCGACGGCCGGTACTGGCGAGCGGCACTGCTCGGGGGCGTCGGCGCGGTGCTGACGCTGTTCGGGCTGATCCACTCTCCGTTCCCCGACGGTCGCTGGATCGTGCCCTGGGGCGAGGGAATCCCGCGTGCCACGATCGCGCTCGCGGCCGGCTACGCGCTGATGGCGACGTGTTGCCTGGCCTTTGCGCGGCGCGGCTCGGGCCCGGAGCCCTCGGGGTCGGAGCCGTAACCTTCGTCATTCGCGGCGGTGCAGGTGCGCAAGCCGGCACCCGTCGAACGTCACGGCTCCGGCGCGGAGGTCCCCGGCGGCAGCGCCTTCACCAGCGCCAGCACCTCGCGGAACGCCG
>JAKLIE010000228.1 GCA_022709775.1 Pseudomonadota bacterium | reverse complement strand
GGAACTCGCGCTGCCGCCGGTGAAGATCCACTGCTCCATCCTCGCCGAGGACGCGATCAAGGCGGCGGTCCAGGATTACCGGAAGAAGCAGGGCACGGCCGAGGCGCCGGCGGGCGAGAAGCTCGCGGCGGGATGACGATGGCGATCACGATCACCGAGAGCGCGGCGAAGCACGTCGCGTCGCAGCTGTCCCGCCGGGGCAAGGGCATCGGGTTGAGGCTGGGCGTCCGCACGTCGGGTTGCTCCGGCCTCGCGTACAAGATCGAGTTCGCCGACGAGAGGAAGGCAGAGGACATCGCGTTCGAGGCGCACGGCGTCACCGTCGTCGTCGACCCGAAGAGCCTGCCGTACCTCGAGGGGACCGAGCTCGACTTCACGCGCGAGGGGCTGAACGAGGGGTTCAAGTTCCGCAATCCGAACGTCAAGGACGAGTGCGGCTGCGGCGAATCCTTCAACGTGTAGTCGACGCGGGAGACCGCGCCGGCCGTCGTTGCGCGCGCTTGCCGTACGTTCGCGGGCGTGCGGATCGCCTGCGCGGCTCTCGCGCCGACGCGTCGCCCGCGCGCCATCGACGCCCGACGGCGTGCCTTTCCCCGATTCCCCGGCCCACCGTTCCGAAATTCGCCCCAGCGATCACGCCGTGCTCGACTTCACGCGCAACCACTTCGAGCTCTTCGGATTGCCCGTCCGCTACGCGATCGACGCGAAGGCGCTCGAGGGATCCTATCGCGAGCTGCAGCGGAGCGTGCATCCGGATCGCCACTCCGCGTCGGACGACGCGTCGCGCAGGCTCTCGCTTCAGGCGGCCGCGCGCGTGAACGAGGCGTACCGCACGCTCGCCGATCCGGTCGAGCGTGCGCGCTACCTGCTGTCGCTCGCAGGCATCGAAGCGTTCGGAGAAACGGACACCGCGCTCGAGTTCGATTTCCTCGAGCGGCAGCTCGAACGCCGCGAACGCGCTTCGCTCGCCGCAGGCGCACACGACGAATCCGCGCTCGAGGCGCTGCTGGACGAGGTTCACGGCGAGGCCGCGGCGACCGAGTCCGCGCTCGCGAAGCTGCTCGACACGGATCGCGACTACGCGCAGGCGCGCGGCCACGTGCGCGAGCTCAGGTTCCTGTCGAAGCTCGCGGACGACGTCGACGCGATGCTCGAGGAGGCGGCGGGGTGAGGAGCGCAGGCGCGCCGCGCCGTCACGGACTCGCCGTGCTCCCTCCTTCGGGAGAGGGGGCGCGCCTGACGACCGAAGGGCCGCCCCGAGGTCGTCATGCCCCCCGGGGGAGGACGAGCGCCGCTCGCTCCGGGGGGGCGTCATCGCGCGTAGCGGCTAGCCTGGGGGAGGGAGACACATGGCTTTGATGCAGATCGCGGAGCCCGACGAGGCGCCGGCCCCGAGGCCGCGCCGCCGCGCGATCGGCATCGACCTCGGCACCACGAACTCGCTCGTCGCGACGGTACGGGACGACGGCATCGCGATCGTGCTCCCCGACGTCGAGGGTCGACCGCTCGTGCCGTCCATCGTCCACTACGCCCCGTCGGGCGTCGTCGTCGGCTACGACGCGGTCGGAGCGCAGACGAGCGACCCCCAGAACACGCTGGTGTCGGTGAAGCGGATGATGGGACGCGGGCTCGCCGATCTCGCCGACGCGCGCCGCTTCCCCTACCGCTTCGTCGACGCACCCGGCATGGTGCGCGTGTCGACGCGCGCAGGCGACAAGTCGCCGGTCGAGGTGTCCGCCGACATCCTGCGCGCGCTTTGCGCGCGCGCCGAGCGCGCGTTCGGCGGGCCGGTCGAGGCGGCCGTGGTCACGGTGCCCGCCTACTTCGACGACGCGCAGCGGCAGGCGACGAAGGACGCGGCGCGCCTGGCCGGGCTGCCGGTGCTGCGCCTGCTGAACGAGCCGACCGCCGCCGCCGTGGCGTACGGCCTGGACCACGGCGTCGAGGGCACCTACGCGGTGTTCGACCTCGGGGGCGGCACGTTCGACATCTCGATCCTCAAGCTTACGCGCGGCGTGTTCGAGGTGCTCGCGACCAATGGCGACTCCGCGCTCGGCGGCGACGACTTCGACCACCGGGTCTTCTGTTGGATTCTCGAGGCCGCGAAGGTGCCGCCGCCGTCGCCCGAGGACTCGCGCCTGCTTCTGCTCCACGCACGCGAGGCCAAGGAGATGCTGACTGGCCACGAGGCCGCGCCGATCGTCGCGATGCTGTCGACGGGCCAGCGCGTCGAGTTGTCGCTCACGGCGGCGACGTTCTCGGAGATCACGCGCACGCTCATCGAGAAGACGCTCGCGCCGGTTCGCCGCGCGCTGCGCGACGCGGGCCTGAAGGCGACCGACCTCGACGGGGTCGTGATGGTCGGAGGCGCAACGCGGATGCGCGAGATCCGGCGCGCGGTCGGCGAGTTCTTCGGCCAGGCGCCGCTCACGAACCTGAACCCCGACGAGGTCGTCGCGCTCGGCGCGGCGATGCAGGCGAACGCGCTCGCCGGCAACCGCGCGCGCGACGACGACTGGCTGCTGCTCGACGTGATCCCGCTGTCGCTCGGTCTCGAGACGATGGGCGGGCTCGCCGAGAAGATCGTGCCGCGCAACGCGACGCTGCCGGTGGCGCGCGCGCAGGAGTTCACGACGTGGCGCGACGGGCAGACCGCGATGGCGATCCACGTCGTCCAGGGCGAGCGCGAGCGCGTCGACGATTGCCGCTCGCTCGCGCGCTTCGAGCTGCGCGGCATTCCGCCGATGGCGGCGGGCGCCGCGCGCGTCCGGGTGTCGTTCCAGGTCGACGCTGACGGGCTCCTGTCGGTGTCCGCACGCGAGCAGACCACCGGCGTCGAGGCCGCGATCGCCGTCAAGCCTTCCTACGGGCTCTCGGACGACGAGATCGCGCGAATGCTGCGCGACTCGTTCGAGCATGCGGCCGACGACATGACGGCGCGTGCGCTCGCCGAGGCGCGCGTGGATGCCGACCACGTCGCGATGGCGACCGACGCCGCGCTCGCGAGCGACGGCGACCTGCTGTCGCCCGAGGAGCGCGCGGAGGTCGACGCCGCGCTGGCGCGCGTGCGCGGGGTGCGCGGCGGCGACGATGCCGCGGCGGTCCGCGCCGCGGTCGAGCACCTCAACCGCGCGACCGCGGCGTTCGCGGCGCGCCGCATGGACCGGGGCGTGCGGCAGGCGCTCGCCGGCCGCGCCGTCGACACGCTGGCCTAGCGCCCCACCTTTCGCGAGCACCGATGCCCGAGATCGTCGTCCTGCCCCACCCGGAGATCTGCCCCGACGGCGTCACGTTCGAGGGCGAGGAGGGAAGATCGCTCCTCGACAACCTGCTCGAACACGGCGTCGAGGTCGAACACGCCTGCGAGAAGTCGTGCGCGTGCACCACCTGCCACGTGATCCTGCGCGAGGGGGGTGGCTCGATCGCCCCGTCGACCGAGGACGAGGACGACCTGCTCGACCGCGCCTGGGGGCTGACGCCGCAGTCGCGGTTGTCCTGCCAGGCGATCGTCGCGGGTGAGCGGCTCGTGGTCGAGGTGCCGCGCTACACGATCAATTACGCGAAGGAGCGCAAATGAAGTGGACCGACTCGCAGGAGATCGCGATCGCGCTCGCCGACGCGCACCCGGACCTCGACCCGCGGAGGATCAACTTCGTGGACCTCCGGGACAAGGTGCTCGCTCTGCCGGGCTTCGCGGACGACCCGAGGCATTGCGGCGAGAAGATCCTCGAGGCGATCCAGATGGCGTGGATGGACGAAGCGTGAGCTCTGGGTCCGTGAGCTCGGGGTAAGAGCCGTAATCTTCACCGCGATCGGGGCCGTGCCAGTCGAGATCCGGCACGAAAATTACGGCTCTGATCCCGGACTCCCCGACCGTTCGGCCCAGTACGGACCCTGCATGACGATCAGCGAGCAGCCGAGTGCCGCGTTCAGCGCGGCGAGTCGCTCGGCTTCCGCGAACGGACGGCCTCTTGCGCCCGCGAGCACGACAGGCTGCAGCGCTTCCTGCACGACGGCCATCGATCCGGTGAGGCAGTCGATCGGCACGCCTGCGGCGAGGTGCACTTCGCCGATCCGCCAGACGGCCTCCGCGTAGCCGGTCCCGTAGTCGGTCCGGAACAGGCTGCCGACCCATGCCCGGTAGGTCTCGCGCAGGCGCTCCATCCTGCCGGCGAGCAGCGGCTTGACGTCCGGCATCTCGGCCAGCCTGGCGTAGAAGCGGTCGGTCACGAAGTCGAGGCTGGGCTCGACCTCCGGGGCCGTCGAGCGCATGACCGCGATGCGCTCGGGGGTGAGTCCCGAATAGGCTCTCGCGCGTGCCGCCATCCGCGCGCGCCCGACGTCGAGGGACATGAAACCCGCGCCTCCTGTCGTCCCGGGCGGCCTCCTCCACGCGGGGCGCGAGGGGAGCGTATCAGCGCGCGCGTCGGCGCTGCGCGACGGCGGCGGGCGTTCTTGACCTGGGTCAGAGTTTCGCGGCGCGGAAA
>JAKLIE010000227.1 GCA_022709775.1 Pseudomonadota bacterium | reverse complement strand
GCCCCCCAGGCGACGTACGCGGCGTTCGACTTGGGCGCGACTGCGAGGTAGAGGACGCACTCGGCCAGCGCCAGCTCGCCTTCGGGCGAGCCCAGCCGCTCGTAGGTCTGGACCGCGTCGAGCGCGATCTGCAGCGCGCGCGGGTCGGCGAGCCCGACGTCCTCGGTCGCCATCCGGATCATCCGCCGCCCGCAGTAGAGCGGATCGGCGCCGCCGTCGAGCATGCGTGCGAGCCAGTAGAGCGCCGCGTCGGGGTCCGAGCCGCGCACCGACTTGTGGAGCGCCGAGATCTGGTCGTAGAACGCCTCGCCGCCCTTGTCGAAGCGGCGCAGGCTGCGCGCGATCGTCTGTTCGACGAACGCGAGGTCGACCGACGCGCGGCCGGCGTCCGCCACGGCAGTCGCCAGCTGCTCGACGAGGTTCAACAGACGCCGTCCGTCGCCGTCCGCGTACGCGACCAGCGCATCGCGCGCCGGCGCGTCGACCGGTGTCGACGGCATCGCAACCGCAACGGCGCGCGCGAAGAGCTCGGCGAGCTCGTCGGGTCCGAGCGGCTCCAGCACGTAGACCGCCGCGCGCGACAGCAGTGCCGAGTTCACCTCGAACGAGGGGTTCTCGGTCGTCGCGCCGATGAACGTGATGAGCCCCTGCTCGACCCACGGCAGGAACGCGTCCTGCTGCGCCTTGTTGAACCGGTGCACCTCGTCGACGAACAGGATCGTCGGCCTGCCCGACTGTGCGCGCACGAGCTCCGCGCGGGCCACCGCGTCGCGGATCTCCTTGACGCCGGCGAGCACGGCGGAGATGGCGACGAAGTCCGCGTTGAACGCATCGGCCATCAGGCGTGCGAGCGTCGTCTTGCCGACGCCCGGCGGCCCCCACAGGATCATCGAGTGGAGCTTGCCCGCGTGGAACGCCACGGCGAGCGGCTTGCCGGGCCCGAGCAGGTGCCGCTGCCCGACGACTTCCGCGATCGTGCGCGGGCGCAGGCGCTCGGCGAGCGGCGTGCCGGAAGGCGGCGGCGGGGCGAAGAGATCGGTCACGGCGGCGGCGGCAACGGGAAGGGTCGATGATAGCGAAGACGCCGTCCCGCCGTCGGTACAATCGACGCTTTCGCGCCCTGCGCCCCGATGAGCGACGCTCGCCTCACCGCCACCTACGCCGTCCGCGCCGACCGCGCGTCGATCGCCGCGCGCGCCGAGGCGCTCGCACTCGAGCAGAGCGTCGAGGTGCCCCTCGCGGCGGTACGCGACGCCCGCGTGCGCGACGAGGTCGTCGCACGCGTAGAGTCGATCGCGCCGCGCGACGACGATCGCCACGACATCCGGATCGCGATGGCGATCGAGACGACCGGCCACGAGCCCGGGCAGCTCCTGAACATGCTGTTCGGCAACAGCTCGCTCCACGACGACGTCGAGCTCTCCGACGTCGAGCTGCCGCGGTCCTTTGCCGCCGGGTTCGGCGGCCCCCGCTTCGGCATCGCCGGCTGGCGCGACGCGGTCGGCGCGGCCGGGCGCCCCCTGACCTGCTCGGCCCTCAAGCCGCTCGGGCTTTCCGTCGATTCGCTGGCCTCGCTCGCCGGCACGCTCGCACGGGCCGGCATCGACGTGATCAAGGACGACCACGGCCTCGCCGACCAGCAGAGCGCGCCGTTCGCGGCGCGCGTCGCCGCGGTCCAGCGCGCGATCGACGCCGCGAACCGCGACACCGGCGGCCGCACGATCTACGCGCCCAGCCTGACCGGCAGCCTCGACGCGATGCGCCTCCAGATGAAGGCCGCATGCGACGCCCGCACGGGCGCACTGATGATCGCGCCGATGGTGAGCGGCGTGTCGACGCTCGCCGCGGTCGCGCGCGAGGCGGGTGTGCCGATCCTCGCCCATCCGGCGCTCGCCGGGGCCGCGCGGATCGCGCCGCCGCTCCTGCTCGGGCGCCTGTTCCGGCTGTTCGGCGCCGACGCGACGATCTTTCCCAACGCGGGCGGCCGGTTCAGCTATTCGCCCGCCACCTGCGCCGCGATCGCACGTGCCGCGCGCGAGCGCTGGTGCGGCCTCGCGCCGGCCTTGCCGGTGCCGGCGGGCGGCATGGGCGTCGAGCGCGTCCCCGGGATGCGCGCGACGTTCGGCGACGACGCCATGCTGCTGATCGGCGGCAGCCTGCTCGTCGCGGGAGACGCGCTCGAAGGCCGCTGCCGAGCGTTCGTGGCCGCCGTCCGCGACACCGCCGGCACGGAGCACTCCGGGGAGGCCCATCGATGAGAGATCCGACGATCCGCCGCTTCGTTCCGCCGCGGGGCGGCGGCAACCCCGCGAACGACGAACGCTCCGCATACCGCTGGGAGGCGGTCGACCTCCTCGCGTACAAGTCGGATGCGTCCTCGCCGTTCCGCGACGTCACCCGGCAGACGCTGTTCCGGCGCGACGACCTCGCCGGCGAGCTGCGCTACTTCGAAGTCGCGCCCGGCGGCCACTCGACGCTGGAACGCCACGCGCACGTCCATGCGGTGCTGATTCTGCGCGGACGGGGCCGGTGTCTCGTCGGGGACACCGTGCACGCGCTCCACGAGCACGACCTCGTCACGGTGCCGCCGAAGACCTGGCACCAGTTCCGCGCCGCGCCGGACGCCCCGCTCGGTTTCCTGTGCATGGTCGACGCGGCGCGCGACAAGCCCGAGCTTCCCGACGATGCCGTGCTCGCGGTGCTGCGCGCGAACCTCGGCGTCGCGGCGTTCCTCGACGGCCGCTGAGCGACGGAGAGACCGATGCCCGCCTGGCGCCACACCCTCCTCGCCTCTGCGGTCGCCTTCGCCATGCCTGCCGCCGCCTTCGACCTGCAGGGCCATCGCGGCGCGCGCGGGTACTTGCCGGAGAACACGCTCGCGGCGTTCGGCAAGGCGCTCGAGACCGGCGTCACGACGCTCGAGACCGACCTCGCGATCACGAAGGACGGCGTCGTCGTAATCTCGCACGACCCCGACCTCAATCCCGCGCTGGTCCGCGGGCCGAACGGATTCTGGCTCACCGCGCGAGGCCCCGCGATCCGCACGCTCACGCTCGCCGAGCTCAAGACCTACGACGTCGGGCGCGTGAACCCGTCGTCCTCGTACGGCAAACAGTGGCCGCTGCAGCTCGCGCGCGACGGCGAGCGCGTCCCGACGCTCGCCGAGCTGTTCGCGTTCGTGAAGGCGCGCGACCCGAACGTGCGGTTCAACCTCGAGACCAAGATCACGCCGACGTCCGGCGACACGGTCGTCGACCCGGAGACGTTCGTGGCCCTGGCGGTCGCCGAGATCCGCGCGGCCGGCGTCGTCGACCGCACGACGCTGCAGTCGTTCGACTGGCGGACGGTCGTGATCTCGAAACGCGTCGCGCCGGAGCTCGAGACGGCGTGCCTCACCGCCCAGTTCCCGAACTTCGACACGGTGAAGCCCGATGCGTCGGGCCGCTCGCCATGGCAGGCCGGGCTCGTTCCCGCCGAGCACGGAAACTCGGTCCCGAGGCTCGTGAAGGCGGCAGGCTGCGCGATCTGGTCGGCCAATTCGGCGGGCCTGTCGGCCGGGCTCGTCCGCGAAGCGCAGGCGCTCGGCCTCAAGGTGCTCGCGTGGACGGTGAACGAGTCCGCCGAGATGGCGCGCATGATCGAGATGGGCGTCGACGGCCTCATCACCGACTACCCGGATCACGCGCGCAAGGCGCTGTCCGAGCGCGGCATCGTCCCGAAGTGAATCCGCGGCGTCAGGCGCGTGCCTGACACCGGAGGTCATCTCGCTGCCGGTGCCGAGACGACGTCCGCGCCCGCGGGCGGAACGAATTGGAACAGCTCCGACGGCAGCGCGACGTTCCTCTCGAACGCGTCGAACTGCAGACGCGTGGTCTGTCCGAACGCGTCGGCGAGCTCCATCGCGCGCGGAAGCTGGTCCCGGAAGCCGATGCGCACCTTCGTGAACGTCGAGTCGGCCGACTTCGGCGTCGCCTCGACCCACGCGAGGCCGTCTGCCGTGCCGCCGTCGACGAGGACGAAGCTGCGCTCGAGCGCATTGTCGCCGGCGAGCAGCGCCGCCGGCGTCGCGCCGAGCGCGGCGTCGAGCTGGCGCACGATCACCTGGTTCAGGTCGCGGTCGTAGACCCACACCTTCGCGCCGTCGCCGACGACGAGCTGCTCGAACGGCTTCTCGTAGCTCCAGCGGAACTTCCCCGGACGCGCGAACGCGAACGTGCCCGAGGACACCTGCGGGACGCGTCCGCTGCGCGCGACGACGGTCTGCCGGAACGTCGCGCGGCCGTTCTTCGCGCCGTCGACGAACGCACGGAGCTCGTCGACGCCCCCCGCGTCCGCGTACGCGGGGACGAGCGCCATCGCGGACGCGAGCAGGACGAGCAGGCGGGACGGTCGGGTCATCGCGGGGCGCCGGGCTCGGTTCCCGGGATGTTGGCGAGACAGTTGCCCAGGGAGTCGAGGATCACGTAGGTGTGCGTGAGCGCGGCCCAGTCCTTCGCGCCGCGCACGCGGT
>JAKLIE010000226.1 GCA_022709775.1 Pseudomonadota bacterium | reverse complement strand
CATCTTGAGCTGCTGGTCGAGGTGGCGGAACTCGAGCAGCACGCCGACGCCGTCGTCGTCGTCGACCGGCGATGCCGTGCAGCTCAGGTGCAGCCGGGGCTTGCCCGGGGCGCCGAGCTCGATCTCCTGCTCGGTGTAGGACGCGCCCGTCGAGACCGCCTTCGCGACCGCCCCCTGGAGAGCGGGGCACGCGCCGAACAGCTGCTCGGGGCGGTGCTTGACGAGCTTCTTGCGCGAGAGCTCGAACAGGTTCTCGGCCGCCGGGTTCGCCCACTGCACGCGCCCGTCGCGTGCGAGCAGCAGCACGGCCGTGGCGAGCAGCTCCAGCCCCGCGCACGATGCCGGAACGGCGGGTTCGAAGAACGGGATCCTGATCACGGCGTGCTCTCGCACGCGGCGCGCGCGAGACGCCGCGCCGCCGCACCGTGATTTAGCAATAACCGCGCCGGGGCGGCGCAGGCTCGCGCTAGCGCGCGCCGAGCTCGCGCTTCAGCGCCTCGACGTTGCGCTCGTGCAGCTGCACCGCCTGCCGCAGGCGCGCGATTCGATCCGCGTACTTCTGCGCGCTCGCCTTTTCCTCGGGCAGCGGCGGCGGCGAGCCTTCGCCCCAGGCGCTTCGCGCCTCGGCGAGCAGCTTCTCCTCGTTCGCGAGCTCGTCCTGCAGCACCTTGCGGCGCAGGTCGTCGCGCGACTTCTGCGTGCCCGCGTCGATCTTCGGGAAGCTCGCCGGCGAAGACGACGCGGCGGGGCGCGCAGCGGGCGACGGCCTGGCCGCGGGCGCGCCTTCCGGCGTCCCGTCCGGGACGTTGAAGTACGACATGTTCCCGCTTCTGGCCATGCACTTGTACATGTCGCTGCCGGACAGCCGCACCGGCTTGTCGGTGCAGCCCTCCTCCTTCGCCTTCTGCGCGAGCGTCGCGGCGAGCGCGCCCGTCGCCGCGCACCCGAGCAGGGCGGCGGCGCACCAGCGGAATGCGAGGCGCGATCGGGTCGATGGGGAGGTCATTGCGTCGCAGTGTATCGGACTGTCGCCGGACGAAGAAAGGGGCGGGCCGGCGGCCCGCCCCCGTCGTCATGCCGTCAACGCCCGCGACGCAGCGGCGGTTTACAGCGAGTAGTACATGTCGTATTCGACCGGATGCGTCGTCATCCGGAAGCGGGTGACCTCCTCCATCTTGAGCTCGATGTACGCGTCGATCATGTCGTTGGTGAACACGCCGCCCTTCGTCAGGAACGCGCGGTCCTTGTCGAGATGGTCGAGCGCCTCGTCGAGCGACGCGCACGGGTGCGGAACCTTGGCGGCCTCCTCCGGCGCGAGATCGTAGAGATTCTTGTCCATCGGGTCGCCCGGGTGGATCTTGTTCTGCACGCCGTCGAGGCCGGCCATCAGCATCGCGGAGAACGCGAGGTACGGGTTCGCCGTCGGATCCGGGAAACGCACCTCGATGCGACGCCCCTTCGGGTTCGACACGTAGGGAACGCGGATCGCGGCCGAGCGGTTGCGCGCCGAGTACGCGAGGTTGATCGGGGCCTCGAAGCCGGGGACGAGCCGCTTGTACGAGTTCGTGCCGGGGTTCGTGATCGCGTTCAGCGCCTTCGCGTGCTTGATGATGCCGCCGATGTAATAGAGCGCGAACTCGGAGAGCCCGGCGTAGCCGTCGCCGGCGAACAGGTTCTTGCCGCCCTTCCACACCGACTGGTGGCAGTGCATGCCCGAGCCGTTGTCTCCGACGATCGGCTTCGGCATGAACGTCGCCGTCTTGCCGTACGCGTGCGCCGTGTTGTGGACGGCGTACTTCAGCACCTGCAGCCAGTCGGCGCGCTGGACGAGCGGAGCGAAGCGCGTGCCGATCTCGCACTGGCCGGCGTTCGCGACCTCGTGATGGTGCACCTCGACCGGGACGCCCATCTGCTCGAGCGCGAGGCACATCGCGGAGCGGATGTCCTGCAGCGAATCGACCGGGGGCACCGGGAAGTAGCCGCCCTTGACCGTCGGACGGTGGCCCATGTTGCCGCCTTCGAACTTGTCGCCGGTCGACCAGGCGGCTTCCGACGAGAACACCTTGCAGTAGCTGCCCGACATGTCGACCGACCACTCGACCGAGTCGAAGACGAAGAACTCGGGCTCGGGCCCGAAGTAGCAGACCTCGCCGATGCCGGTCGACTTGAGGTAGGCCTCGGCGCGCTTCGCGAGCGAGCGCGGGTCGCGCTCGTAGCCCTTGCCGTCGGACGGTTCGACGACGTCGCAGGAGATGTTGAGCGTCGTCTCGTCCATGAACGGATCGATGTACGCGGTCGTCGGATCCGGCATCAGCAGCATGTCGGAGGCCTCGATGCCCTTCCATCCCGCGATCGACGAGCCGTCGAACGCATGGCCGTCCTCGAACTTCTCGTTGTCGAACATCTTCGAAGGCACCGAGACGTGCTGCTCCTTGCCGCGCGTGTCGGTGAAGCGGAGGTCGACGAACTTCACCTCCTTTTCCTGGATCATCTTGAGGACGTCGGCGGCAGTGGCCATGCAGTTCTCCTGTCGGGGCTGGGTGGATCAGAAAGGAACTTCGTTGCGTTGCAGAATCGCCGAAGGACGATTTAGCGATAACTATGCCATGGGCCCGAGGTTCCCAAGCACCTGAACCGACGCCGTTTTTCGCTCCGCGGAGGCTTGCGACGCCCATCGACGCCCCAATTTCGTGCGGCCGGTTCGATAATGTGCACCATTATGACGCTCGCCATCAACGGATGGGGCGTTTTCGTCCTTGCGATGCAGCATGACGGACTCCATCGGGACACGAATCCGGGCCGGGCACGGCCCGCCCGGACGATGATCGGTCGCAACCAATTGTTCCTTGGGAAGTTTGATTCCACGGAGGTTGCCGATGGACGCCGCGCGGCGGGCGCGCCCCGTCGAGGACGACGCACCTTTTCGGTGCGATGCCCCGGAATCGCTCAGGGGTAGAAAAGATAGAGGCGGTATCCCGCCTGCGACGTCGCGCTGGCGTCGATGAAGAGCTTGATCGCGACCTCGCCGTTGGACGGGAGCCCGAGGCCGATGTCGGCGGTGCCGCCCGCGTAATCGGCGGGCGCGAATGCCCGGCGCACGACCGGCTGGTCCTGGGCATCGGTGAGCGTGAGCTCGAGGTGCGGAAACGCGATCGCGAAGTTCGCGCGGTTCCGCACGGTGGCCGTGAGGATCAGGAGTCCTTTGTGCGCGGCATCCGCCTGCAGGTCCGAAGACTCGATCGACAGCGCGGCCACGTCGCGCAGCGGGCGTATCGTGCACCCCGCATGGGCGCAGAGGGCGACGAGCGCGCCGCGCGCCGCCGGGAAATGGGCGGCGATGGAGTCGCGGAAGTGCCATACCGTCTGGCCGACGAGCGCGAGCGCCAGCACGACGGCGCCCGCGCCCGCCCAGGTGGCGCGCGCGCGCTGGCGCGGCTTGTCCCACGCGAAGCGATTCTCCCAGTCGGCATCCGCCGGCGTCTCGTCGGCCGACGCGGCCGCGGCGACCGGCTGCTGCCGGGGTGCGGGCTCGTCGGCCGGCTTGAGCGCGCGCGCAGGGCGCAGAGTGACGGTCGGCGGGCCCTGCTCCTGGTCGAAGTCCTGCGCGCCGGGCTGAGGCGCGAGCGACACCAGCGCGGCCATGCCGTCGAACACGCTGCGGCAATGCCCGCATCGCACCTGCCCGCCCTTGAGAGCGAGCTGCTGCGGCGTCACGCGGAAGATCGTCTTGCAGCCGGGACAGCGCGTGTATTGTTCTTCGGCCATCTGGCGTGCCGGGTCAGAAGTTCACTCGATGGCTCGCGGCGAATCCGCCCGCCATGCCGCGTTGCGTGGCCACTCCGTGCCGCGGGAACCGCGTCGGCCGCGCGCCCTGCCTGGCAGTCGATTCCATCCGCTCCCGCATCGCCGGACCTTCCGACCCGGCAAACCGTTGCGCGCCGACACGCCCTCAACGGCGCTCGCGGCGCGTGCCCGAAAGCAGGACCCAGCCGTCCAGGCGCCGCCAGACGGCGAGTGTAAACCAACGCGCGTACGCGGCGGCCACCTCGTCGGCCTGGCCGTCGAGGACGCCGGAGAGCGCGATGCGACCGCCCGGCTTCGTGCGCCCGGCAAGCGCGGGCGCGAGCAGGATCAGCGGATTCGCGAGGATGTTGGCGACGACGACGTCGCTCCGGCCGGCGCCCAGCCGGTCGGGCATCACGAAACGCGCCTCGACGCCGTTTGCCCGTGCGTTCGCCGCGCTCGCTTCGAGCGCCTGCACGTCGATGTCGGTGCCCGCCACGGTGCGCGCGCCGAGTTTCGCCGCCGCGATGGCCAGGATCCCCGATCCGCAGCCGTAGTCGAGCACGGTCTCGCCGCCGGCGATCTCGTCGCGCAGCCATTCCAGGCACAGGCGCGTGGTCGGGTGCGATCCGGTCCCGAACGCGAGTCCCGGGTCGAGCCGGAGCGCGATCGCACCGGGCTCGGGCAGATCGCACCACGAGGGCACGATCCAGAAGCCCTCGCCGATCGCGATCGGCCCGAACTGCGACTGCGTCGCGCGCACCCAGTCCTGG
>JAKLIE010000225.1 GCA_022709775.1 Pseudomonadota bacterium | reverse complement strand
CTTCGTCGTGTCGGAGCCATCGTCCAGCACGATCCAGTTGACCTTCTCGCCGCCGATGGTCGTCGGCAGCAGGTCGAACGTGTTCTTCTCCGGGATGCCGAGCGACGCGGCCGGGCCGGTCGCCGAGACGGTCACGCCGACGTTGATGTCGGCGAGCGCGGTCCCCGCGACGCCGAACGAGAATGCGGCGGCGAGCGCCGTCACGAGCTTGCGTTGAAGCATGGAACTCCTCCAGAGCCTCGGGATGGGAAAGGTCGGGAAGTCGCGGTCTTCCGCCGCGCACCGCCCGCCACGGGCATCATTCTCGCACGCCGGGCACGCGCTCGATGCGCGATGTGTCTCCGGGGCGAGGGTTCCGGGCGATTCTGGCAAGCCGCCGGCACGCGGTCAATGCAAGGCCTTGACCACGATCAAGTGCGCGCCAACCCCCGACTTGCGCCCCGGGGACAGCGTCAGCGGGGCGCGCACATCGCGACCGCGCCGGGGCCGTAGCCCTCCGCGACGCCGCCTGCGGCCACCATCGCGTCCCGCACCGCCGGACTTGTCGTGTACCGGTGGTTCGTGTCGGACCTGCGGTTCCAGATGCGGAAGACGGGCTGCGTCGCCGGATCCGCGCAATCCCCCGCGAGCGGATCCGGCGCGGCAAGGTGCATCGCCGCCTCCGATTCGAGCGCGAATGCCGGGTTGGCAACGCGCACCCTCTCGCACTCCGCGGGGTCGGCGGAGTAGAAGTGCGAATCGCCGAACCCCGGCGGCAGGTAGAACCGGCAGATCGGCGTGCGCCCCGCGGCCGCCGAGGGCCAGGCGCGGAATCCTTCGCCCGTGCGCTGCCAGCCGGCGAACACGCCCGCGTCGAGGCCGGCGATCTCGTCCGGGGCCGACGTGATGAAGTAGTGATCGAGACCCGCGTGGCGGTACTCGACGACCGGCACGGTTCCGGGCGTGTCCGGGGGCCCCAGGCGCATCACGCGCCCGCCGACCATGTCGGCGACGTAGACCTCGCCGGACTCGTCGCGGCCGAACGCGCTTATCTCGAACCCGGTCCGGCCGAGTTCGTGGACCGCGTAGTGGGCGGGCGGAACCGCCTGCTGCAGCACGTAGACGGCGCCGGTGCAGAAGTCGCCGAACAGGTACCTGCCGCCCAGCGTCGCCGCGAGCGCCGTCCCGCGATACACCTCGCCTCCCGTGATCGAGCACCCGGTGTCGTGCGTGTATTCGACGACGGGCGGAGTGAGCGCAGCGGAGTCGCACGCCGGACCGCCGGGCAGCCCGGTGCAGCGCGTGCCTTCCGCCACCCGCCAGCCGAAGTTCGGTCCGGGGCCGGGGCCGACGGCGACCACGTCCAGTTCCTCGCGCTGGTTCTGGCCGACGTCGCCGACGTAGAGCAGCATCCCGTCGAAGGCCAGCTTCCACGGGTTGCGCAGCCCCGTCGCCCAGATCTCCGGACGCCCCCCGGCACCGTTAGCGTAGGGATTGCCGGGCGGGATCGCATACGGCGGCGCGCCGTCGACGTCGACGCGCAGGATCTTGCCGAGCAGGCTCTGCGGGTCCTGCGCGCGGTCCTGCGGGTCGTAGGCGCCGCCGCCGTCGCCCATCCCCACGTAGAGGAGCACGTCCGGACCGAATCGCACCGCGCCGCCGTTGTGGTTCGCGTACGGCTGCGCGATCACGAGCAGCTCCTGCGCCGAGGCGGGATCGGCGACGTCGGGCGTCGCCTCCGGCACGCGGTAGCGCGCCACGACCGTCGCGCCGTCGGGCTTGCGCGTGTAGTTGACGTAGAACTGGCGCGTCGTCGCGAACCTCGGGTGGAAGGCGAGGCCGAGCAACCCGCGCTCGTCGCCGGAGAGCACGAGCGCGGCGATGTCCAGGAGCGGCTGCGCCACGAGCGCGCCGTCGCGCACGATCCGGACGCGTCCCGGCTTCTCGGCGACGAACAGGCGGCCGCCGCCGTCGCCGGCATGGACGATGTCGACCGGCAGTTCGAGGCCCGTGGCAACCGCGACCAGCGGCAGCGGCGTCGGGCTTTGCGGCGGGAACACGATCAGCGCGTCGGCCGCGGCGGCGAGCGTCAGCGCGACCGCACCGATCGCTCGCAGCGCAAAGCGGCGGGAGGATCCGGGCACCTGCGGCTCCCTCGCTTCGGCGCCCTCCCCCCGCTCGGGCGCCGGTTCGCGGTCGGCTACTTCTTCAGCGCGTCGCGGATCTCGCGCAGCAGCACGACGTCCTCGGGCGGCGCGGCGAGGGCGGCCGGCGGCGTCTCGCGCTTCAGTCGATTGATCTGCTTCACCATCAGGAAGATGATGAACGCGAGGATCAGGAAGTTGATCGCCACCGTGATGAAGTTGCCGTACGCGAACAGCGGCACGCCGGCTTTCGTGAGCGCCTCGTAGGTCTGCGGGCCGCTGTAGCCGGCCGGCGGGTTGCCGAGCGCGATGAACCAGTTCGAGAAGTCGAGCCCGCCGAAGATCCGGCCGACGATCGGCATCACGAGATCCTTGACGAGCGAATCGACGATCTTGCCGAACGCCCCGCCGATGATGACGCCGACCGCGAGGTCGACGACGTTTCCCTTGACCGCGAATTCCCTGAACTCACTGGCGAATGACATGCCCGCTCTCCGGTTGGGTGCTCGAGGTGCCCGGTCGCCCGGGCCCGGTCAGTTCCGAATGCGCGCGTCGTCCGCCGGCCGACGGTCAGATGGCCGACTCGCCCGACTCGCCGGTCCGGATGCGCACGACCTGCTCGACGGCCGTGACGAAGATCTTGCCGTCGCCGATCTTGCCGGTGCGCGCGGCCTTCACGATCGCTTCGATGGCGCGCTCGACCAGATCGTCCTGCAGGATCACCTCGACCTTGACCTTGGGAAGGAAGTCGACGACGTATTCGGCGCCCCGGTAGAGCTCGGTGTGGCCCTTCTGGCGCCCGAAGCCCTTCACCTCGGTGACCGTGAGGCCGGTCACCCCGATGTCCGAGAGCGACTCGCGCACCTCGTCGAGCTTGAACGGCTTGACGACCGCTTCGATCTTCTTCATGGCTTCCCCGCAGGCACGGCGAAAGGTACCGGACGTTGCCGCAAGCTTACACGACGACGCCCGCGCCGCGCTACGGGGCGGCTCCGGGGAGGTGGTCCCAGTCGCGCCACGCCGACGTGATCGGGAAGCGCCAGTCCTTGCCGAAGCCGCGCGGCGTGATGCGGATCCCGACGGCGGACTGCCGGCGCTTGTACTCGCTCACCTTGATCAGCCTGACGACGCGCGCGACCGCCTCCGCCGGCCATCCGCGGGCGACGATCTCGGCGGGGCTAGCGTTCTCCTCGACGTACGCCTCCAGGATCGCGTCCAGCACGTCGTACGGCGGCAGCGAGTCCTGGTCGGTCTGGTTCTCGCGCAACTCGGCCGACGGGGCCCGCGTGATGATCCGTTCGGGGATCACGCGGCCCAGCGAGTTGCGGTAGCGAGCGAGCCGGTAGACGAGCGTCTTGCTGATGTCCTTCAGCACGGCGAAGCCGCCTGCCATGTCGCCATAGAGCGTTGCGTAGCCGACCGCCATCTCGCTCTTGTTGCCGGTCGTGAGCACGATCGCGCCGGATTTGTTCGAGAGCGCCATCATCAGCATCCCGCGGATGCGCGCCTGGATGTTCTCCTCGGTCGCGTCGGCGGGCAGGCCGCGAAACTCGTCCGCGAGCGCGTCCAGCATCGCGGCGAACGGCCCCTCGATCGGGATCTCGTCGTGGCGCACGCCGAGGATTCCCGCCATCTCGCGCGCGTCGTCGACGCTCATCGCCGACGTGTAGCGCGACGGCATCATCACCGCGCGGACCCTGTCGGCGCCGAGCGCGTCCACTGCGATCGCCAGCGTGAGCGCCGAGTCGATCCCGCCGGACAGGCCGAGCAGCACGCCGGGAAAGCCGTTCTTGCCGACGTAGTCGCGCACGCCCATCACGAGCGCGTGCCAGACGTGGGCCTCGAGCCGCGGGTCGAGGCTTCCCCGAACCGGACGCGGCACCGCGCCGTCGAACGCCGCCAGCGCGACGGTCTCGTGCCACGCGGGCACCTGCTGCGCGACCGAACCGTCCGCCGCGACGACGAACGAGGCGCCGTCGAACACCAGCTCGTCCTGGCCGCCGACGCGGTTCACGTAGACGATCGGCACGCCGTTCTCGCGCGCCCGCGACGACACGACGGCCAGGCGCGCGCCCTGCTGGCGCGTGTGGTAGGGCGAGCCGTTCGGAACGACGATGGCCTGCGCGCCGGCGACCTTCGCCTGCGCCGCCGGCTCCGGGTACCAGACGTCCTCGCACACGATCAGCCCGAAGCGCACGCCGCCGACGTCGACGATGCACGGCGCGTCGCCCGGCGAAAAATAGCGCTGCTCGTCGAAGACCGTGTAGTTGGGCAGCCGCTGCTTGCGGCCGACGCTCTCGACGCGCCCGTCGCGGATCACCGCGAGCGCGTTGTGGCGACGTCCGTCCCGCCTCTCGGGGAACCCGACGACGAGCGTCGTGTCGCGCACCGCCGCCGCGAGCGCGGCGAGCTCGGACTCGCAGGCGTCGAGGAACGCCGGCCGCAGCAGGAGG
>JAKLIE010000224.1 GCA_022709775.1 Pseudomonadota bacterium | reverse complement strand
GCGGCCTTCGGCACAGGCGGAGGCGCTTCGGCCTTCGGCGGCGCGGCCTTGGGGGCTTCGGCCTTGGGGGCTTCGGCCTTGGGAGCTTCGGCCCTGGGCGGCTCGACCTTCGCAGGCTCCGCCTTGGGCGGCTCGGCCTTGGCCGGCTGCGTCGAGGGCGCCGCGGCTTCCGGTGCCTTGGTTTCGGGCGCCTTCGCCGGCACGACCGGCGCCGCGACAGGCGGTGTCGCGGCCGGCGGTGTCGCGGTCGGCGCAGGGGCAGCGGCTCCTTTCCCGGTCGCCGACTCGGCCTGCGCCTGGACCTGGGCCATCGGCGTGCTCTTGAGCTGCACGGCCTTCTGCAGGTCCTGGATCGTCTTCTCGAGCGCGGCTATGCGCACCTGCGCCTCGCGAAGCTGCTGGTCGCGCGCCACGGCATCCTCGGCCGCCGCGCCCGCACCCTTGCCCGCACCGGCTTCGCGCGAGACCCGCAGCTGGTCGCCACCCGGCCGCGCGGCAGGCGTCTTCTCCTCGACCGCTGTGCCGATGCGTCCCGCCGCCGTGCGGCCCGCCGCGCCTTCTGCCGTGGGCGCCGAGGCGGCGATGCGGTCGCGGTAGCTGCGCCAGTCCGACGACTGCACGCGCACGACGCGCGTGGCTTCCTGCGCCGGCGTGGCGGCGGCTTCCTCGGCCGACGGCACCGTGATGATCGCGCCCGTGCGCAGGCGGTTCATGTTGCCGCCGTCGAACGCACCGGCGTTGCTCTTGAACAGCGCGACCAGCATCTGGTCGAGCGTCACCGACGCGGGCTTCACGTCGTTCGCGATCTTCGAGAGCGTGTCGCCGCGCTTGACGGCGATGCCCTCTCCCGCGGCCGCCGTCGGCTGCGGCGTGGCGGCGGGCGCCGCGGCTGCGGCAGCCGGCGCCGTCCGGGCGCCGCGCGCCGGCGTGACCGGCTCGACCGGCGCCTGCGCGGTCACGCCGGGCGGATCGAGCAGGAACGTGTAGTTGCGCACCATCCGGCCCGACGCCCAGTTCACCTCGACCATCAGATCGAGGTACGGCTCGTTCACCGGTGTGGGCGACGTGACGCGCAGATAGGGACCGGACGGACCTTGCTCGATCGAGACGCGCGTGCGCGACAGCACCGACTGGAACGCGAGGTTGTTCTGGCGATAGAGCGTCGGGTCGGCGACGCGCGCCGTCAGCGAGTCGAGCTCTTCGCGCGACGCGGAGGTGAGGTCGATTCGCGCCGAAAGCGGCTGGCCGAGCCCCGACTCGACGGTGAGGCGGCCCAGGCCCAGCGCCTGAACGGCGCCAGCGGCCGCCAGGGCCGCCGCCATCAAGGTCAATTGGAAGATCGGTTTTGCACGCATGCCGTCCCCTCGCCGAATGCGTTTTGCCTCAAGCAAACATAACATCATGGATTTAGCGGCGCAAGCTAAACCTCAGTATTAGCTTGTGTTTTCGCCGCGAGACCCGAGGGTCGGGCAGCAAGCTTCATGCCGGCGTCTTAGTCCGACTCCATCGCTTGAGGCCGGGGCCGGTCGCGCCACTACATCTTGTGGGCCGCACGCCGTTCTCGTCGAGAACACGGGGCTGTTGCATTCCTGTTGGGACCCCGCCGCGCGCCCGCTTCCGCCAGGGAGGCGTCCGAAACCGCACGAAATGCGGCAGCGCGCGATCGCGCCGTCGCCCTGCCAGCGGCGTCAGCGACCGAGCAGGATGCGCAGCATTCGACGCAGCGGCTCCGCCGCGCCCCACAGCAGCTGGTCGCCTACGGTGAAGGCGCCGAGGTAGCCCGGCCCCAGCGCGAGCTTGCGCACGCGCCCCACGGCGATCTCGAGCTTCCCGGTCACGGCGGCCGGGGTCAGGCGGCGAACGCTCTCGTCCCGCGTGTTGGGCACCAGGCGCACCCACTCGTTGGCGCCCGCGATCAGCTTCTCGATCTCCGGCAGCGGCAGGTCCTCCCGCAGCTTCATCGTGACCGCCTGCGAGTGGCAGCGCATCGCACCGATGCGCACGCAGATCGACTCGACCGGGATCTCGGGCTTGCCGGCGCCCGCCGGGCCGCCCCGGGCGTGCTCCGAGGGGATCCCGGCGCCCGCCGGGCCGCCCCAAGGGCGCTCGGCCCCCTGGGGGGCGGCACGCGAAGCGTGCTCCGGGGGGATCACCCCCCCCCTTCCGAGGATCTTGTTGAGCTCGGCGCCCCCTTTCCACTCTTCGCGGCTCATGCCGTTGCCGAGGTCCTTGTCGATCCACGGTATCAGCGAGCCGGCCAGCGGCACGCCGAAGTGCTCGGTGGGGAAGCGATCGTCGCGGAGGATGCCGGCGACCTCGCGGTCGATGTCGAGGATCGAGGAGCCGGGCGCTTCGAGGAGCGCCTTCGCCGCGAGGTGCGCCTCGCCCATCTGGGCGAGCAGCTCGCGCATGTTCTGCGCGCCCGCGCCGGAGGCCGCCTGGTAGGTCATGCAGGTCATCCACTCGACGAGGTCGCGCTGGAGGAGGCCCGCGAGCCCCATCATCATCAGGCTGACCGTGCAGTTGCCGCCGATCCAGTCCCTGACGCCGCGCTTCATCGCCGCGTCGATCACGTCGCGGTTGACCGGGTCGAGGACGATGACCGCGTCGTCCTTCATCCGCAGCGCGCTCGCCGCGTCGATCCACTGGCCCGACCAGCCCGCCGCGCGGAGCTTCGGGTGCATCGCGTTGGTCCAGTCGCCTCCCTGGCAGGAGACGATCGCGTCCAGGCCGGCGAACGCCTTCGGATCGTTCGCGTCGAGCAACGACCCGGTCGCCTTGCCGATCGACGGCCCGGCGCCGCCCGCGCTGGAAGTGGAATAGAAGACCGGATCGATCAGATCGAAGTCGCGCTCTTCCAGCATCCGCTGGACGAGCACCGAGCCGACCATCCCGCGCCAACCGACGAATCCGACACGCATGACGTACCCCTGCCCACCCCGCCGTTTGCTTTCGGCCCCCCGCCGCTCGCGGGGACGAAAGCGGTGGCGCAGCCTGACCGGTCAGGTCGTCTTGGTCGTCTTGATTTTCGTCGCGCCGAGCGCGAGCGCGCGCGTCGCGCCGAGGAGGTACCGGGCACGGGCCAGGAAAGCCGGGGACGCGCGCTTGAGCATCGCGTGAATCATAGCAGGCGTCGCTGCGTTGCAGCAACCGGCCGATCCCGGTCCCGCGTTCATGCCCGACTCCGGTTCGCTTCGGCGATCAGCCGAGCGCGGCCACCACCGCGTCCCCCATCGCCCGCGTCCCGACGACCTTCTCGCCCGGCAGCGCGATGTCGCCGGTCCGGTGGCCCTGCGCGAGCACCTTCCGGACAGCGCCCTCGATGCGTGCCGCCACCTCCGGCTTCCCGAACGTGTAACGGAACATCATCGCGAGCGAAAGGACCGTCGCCAGCGGGTTCGCCTTGTCCTGGCCCGCGATGTCCGGCGCCGAGCCGTGGATCGGCTCGTACAGGCCCTTCTGCTTCGCATCGAGCGAGGCCGAGGGCAGCATGCCGATCGATCCGGCGAGCATCGACGCCTCGTCGGACAGGATGTCGCCGAAGATGTTGCCGGTGACGATCACGTCGAACTGCTTCGGCGCGCGCACGAGCTGCATCGCCGCGTTGTCGACGTACATGTGCGACAGCGCCACGTCCGGGTAGTCCTTCCCCAAGCGCGTGACAACCTCGCGCCACAGGATCGACGTGTCGAGCACGTTCGCCTTGTCGACCGAGCACAGCCTTCGGCCGCGCGCGCGCGCGGTCTCGAATCCGACGCGCGCGATGCGCTCGATCTCCGGCACGCTGTAGAGCATCGTGTCGAAGCCTTCGTCGTGGCCGGCGGCGTTGCGCCGCCGTCCGCGCGGCTGGCCGAAGTAGATGTCGCCGGTGAGCTCTCGGACGATCAGCAGGTCGAGGCCGGCGACCACTTCGGGCTTGAGCGTCGAGACGGCGGCGAGCTCGGGGTAAAGGATCGCGGGTCGCAGGTTCGCGAAGAGCCCCATCGCCTTGCGGATGCCGAGGATGCCCTGCTCGGGCCGGAGCTCGCGCGGCAGCGTGTCGTACTTCGGACCGCCGACCGCGCCGAGCAGCACCGCGTCGGCGGACTGCGCGAGCTTCAGCGTCGCCTCGGGCAGAGGATGGCCCGACGCATCGTGGCCCGCGCCGCCGATCGGCGCGGTCTCGGTCTCGATCGGGAAGCCGTCGCGCTCGAGCACGTCGAGCACGCGCGCGGCTTCGCGCACGATCTCGGGGCCGATGCCGTCGCCGGGGAGCAGTGCGATCTTCATGCCGTCGTGCCTTCCCTGCGTCAGGCCAGCCACGGCTGTTCGGCGAGCCGCTTCGCCTCGAACGCGCGGATCTCGTCCGCGTGCGCGAGCGTGAGCCCGACGTCGTCCAGGCCCTCGAGCAGGCACTTCTTGCGGAACGGCTCGACCTCGAAGCCGAACGACATCGCGCCGTCCTTCGACGCGACGGCCTGCCGCTCGAGGTCGATCGTGAGCGAGAACCCCGGGAACGCGAGCGTCGCGTCGAACAGGCGCGCGACCTCGCTCTCGCCGAGCACGATCGGCAGCAGCCCGTTCTTGTAGCAGTTGTTGTGG
>JAKLIE010000223.1 GCA_022709775.1 Pseudomonadota bacterium | reverse complement strand
GGGGATGCGGGGCCCGTCGGGATAGGGCGCGGACTGCGCGAGCGACGCGCCACAGGCCGCGGCGAGGAGCGACGCGAACGCGAGGCGAAGCATCGCGCGGCGCCCGCTCAGTCGAACAGGAACTTGCGCTGGCCTTCCCAGCCGTCCTGCGGAAGGCGCCTGAAACCGCTCTTCGCGAAGAGCAGCCAGCGGCCCATCACGAACGCGAACAGCGCGGCCGCGTCGGACGACGGGTCGCCGTGCCACGCGTTGGCCATCTGGGCGGTGCGCAGCGACTGGCGCAGCGTCGCCTCGAGCTTGTCGTAGAGCTGGTTCATGCGCACCTGCAGGCGCTCGTCCTCGTTCACCAGCGCGTCGCCGACGAGCACGCGCGTCATGCCGGGGTTCTTCTGCGCGAACCCCAGCAGCATCGAGACGATCTGCTCGGCCTGCGCGACGCCGTCGGTCTCGGCGGACTGCACCTTGTTCGCGAGCGTGAAGATCGTCGTCTCGACGAACTCGATCAGCCCCTCGAACATCTGCGCCTTGCTCGCGAAGTGCCGGTAGAGCGCGGCCTCCGAGACGTCGAGCTTCGCGGCGAGCGCCGCCGTCGTCACCTTGTCGCCGCGCGGGCTCTCGAGCATCGTGGCCAGCGTCTGCAGGATCTGCAGGCGGCGCTCGCCGGGCTTCGCGGCCATGGTCGGTCTTCCGGGTTCAGGCGCGCGCGGGCGCCGGGTCGTCGGCGCGGATCATCGTGCCGACGCCCTCGTTGGTGAGCACCTCGAGCAGCAGCGCGTGCTCGACGCGGCCGTCGATGATGTGCGAGCTCCTGACGCCGTTCCTCACCGCGTCGAGCGCCGATCCGATCTTCGGCAGCATCCCGCCGTGGATCGTGCCGTCGGCGAAGAGCCGGTCGATCTCGCTCGCGGTGAGCCCGGTCAGCAGCGTGCCGTGCTTGTCGAGCACGCCGGTAGTGTTCGTCATGAGCACGAGCTTCTCGGCGCGGAGCGTCTCGGCGAGCTTGCCTGCGACCAGATCGGCGTTGATGTTGTAGGCCTCGCCCGCGGCGCCGACGCCGATCGGCGCGATCACCGGGATGAAGTCGCGCGAGTCGAGCAGCTGGATCAGCTCGGGGTCGATGCGGTCGATCTCGCCGACGTAGCCGATGTCGACGTCCGCGCCCGACGCGCTGTCGCGCAGCACCATCCTGCGCGCCTGGATGAACGCGCCGTCCTGGCCGGTGAGCCCGACGGCCTTGCCCCCGTGCTGGTTGATGAGGCCGACGATCTCCTGGTTGAGCTCGCCCAGCACCATCTCGACGACGTTCATCACGCGCTCGTCGGTGACGCGCATCCCCTGGCGGAACTCGCTCTCGATGCCCATCGTCTTGAGGAGGTCGCCGATCTGCGGGCCGCCGCCGTGGACGATCACCGGGTTCATGCCGACGAGCTTCAGCATGACGACGTCGCGCGCGAAGCCCGCCTTGAGCTTCGCCTCCGTCATCGCGTTGCCGCCGTACTTGACGACGATCGTGCGGTCGTGGAAGCGCCGGATGTAGGGCAGCGCCTCGGCGAGGATCTGCGCCTTCTGTGCGGCGGAAACGGCGTCGAGCGGCATGGGAGGGGCAAGCGGCGGGAAGGGTGATTGTACCGTATCGTCCCGGAGGGTCCCCGGCCGGCCGTCGCGCCGCGGCGCGTTCGCCAGCAACGCTTCCCCGGCGAGTGAGCGCTGACGGCGCGGGCGGGGCCGCGCGAATTTTGTTATCGTTCGCCTCCATGTCGAGCCCGCTCCCGGACGCCGTCCCGCTGGCCGAAGTCAAGCGCGTGCTCGTCACCAAGCTGCGTCATCACGGCGACGTGCTGCTCGCCTCGCCGGTGGTCTCGGCGCTCAAGGCGGCGGCGCCGCACGCCGAGGTCGACGCGCTCGTCTACCGCGACACCGCGCCGATGCTCGAGGGCCACCCGTCGCTCGCGCGCCTCCACACGATCGACCGCGCGTGGAAGCGCGAGGGGCTCCTGCGGCAGCTCTCCGCCGAGCGCGCGCTCGCGCGCGACCTCGCCGCGCGCCGCTACGACCTCCTCGTGCACCTGACCGAGCATCCGCGCGGCATCGCACTGGCGCGGCGCCTGAAGCCCCGCTGGGCCGTGACGACCGAGCGGGCGCCCGAGCGCGGCGCCGCCTGGCTGTGGAAGCGGCACTACACGCACTTCTACCGGCTGCCGCGCGCGACCGAGCGGCCGATGGTCGAACAGAACCTGGACGCGCTGCGGCGGATCGGGATCGATCCCCCCGAGGAGGCGCGCAGGCTCGTGATGGTCCCCGGCGCGGAGGCCGAGGCGAAGGTCGACGCGCTGCTCGCCGGTCGCGGGCTCGCGCGGGGCGGCTTCGTGCAGGCCCACCCGGGCTCGCGCTGGTTCTTCAAGTGCTGGCCGGCGGACCGCGTGGCGTCGCTCCTCGGGCGCATCGTCGCCGACGGCCTGCCGGTCGCGCTCACGGCGGCGCCGGACGATCGCGAGCGCGCCATGCTCGACGCGATCCGGGCGCAGCTGCCGCCGGCCGCGGCCGCGCGCGTGACCGACCTGGGCGGGATGCTCTCGCTGCGCGAACTGGCCGCGCTGACCGCGCGAGCCCGCCTGTTCGTCGGCGTCGACTCGGCGCCGATGCACATCGCGGCGGCGGTCGGAACGCCTGCGGTCGCACTCTTCGGCCCGTCGTCCGAGATCGCGTGGGGACCGTGGCGCGTGCCGAGCCGCGTGGTGACCTCGGCGCACCCCTGCCGACCGTGCGGACTGGACGGCTGCGGCGGCAGCAAGGTATCCGAGTGCCTGACGACGCTGTCCGTCGAGAAGGTCCACGCGGCGGTCGCCGGGCTGCTGGCGGAGGGCGCGCGGTGAGGCTCGCCGTGATCCGCCAGCGCTACACGCCGTACGGCGGCGCGGAGCGCTTCGTCGAGGGCGCCCTCGAGGCGCTGCTCGAGCGCGGCGTCGCGATCTCGCTCTACACGCGGGAGTGGCCCGAGACGCGGCTGCAGCTGATCGAGCCGACGATCGTCGACCCGTTCCACGTCGGGCGGCTGTGGCGCGACATGAGCTTCGCCCGCGAAGTGTGCCGCGCGATCGGGAGCACGAAGGCCGACCTCGTGCAGTCGCACGAGCGGGTTCCCTGCTGCGACGTGTTCCGCGCCGGCGACGGCGTTCACGCGGTCTACCTCGAGGAGCGCCTCGCGGCCGCGGGTCCGCTCGAGCGGCTCGCGCTCCGCGCGAGCCCCTACCACCGTTACGTGATTGACGCCGAGCGGAAGCTGTTCGCGAGCCCGTGGCTCTCCGCCGTGATCTGCAACTCGGAGATGGTCCGCGACGAGATCCGCGAGCGCTACGGCTACCCGGCGGCGAAGCTGCACGTGATCCGCAACGCCGTCGACTGCGCGGCGTTCCATCCGGGGCTCCGCGCCGGCCGCGAGCGCGTGCTCGAGGCCCTCCGGATTCCCCCGGAGGACACGGTCTTCCTGCTCGTCGGGTCCGGCTACGAGCGCAAGGGCGTGGCCGCGGCGATCCGGGCGCTCGCCCTGCTTCCCGCCTCGGCGCATCTCGTCGTCGTCGGACGCGAGTCGCATCCGCAGCGATACGCCCGGCTCGCTCGCTCGCTCGGCCTCTCGGGCCGCGTGCACATCGCGGGCCCGCAGTCGGATCCGAAACCGCACTTCGGCGCGGCCGACGCCTTCGTCCTGCCCACGGTCTACGACCCGTGCCCGAACGCCGCCCTGGAGGCGATGGCCTGCGCACTGCCGGTGATCACCAGCACCAAGTCGGGCGTCGCCGAGCTCCTGACCGCGAACGACGCGGGGCTCGTGTGCCCGTCGCGCGACGTCGAGGGGCTCGCCGCGCACATGCGCGCGCTGCTCGATCCCGCGCTGCGCGAACGCCTGGGCGCCGGCGCCCGCAAGGCGGTCGAGCCGCTGACGCCCGAGGCGATGACGCTCCAGCTCGTGCTGCTCTACCGCGAACTGCTCGCCGCGAGCGTGGCGCGCCGGCGCGGCGCGAGTGCCCCGTCCGCGGCGCCGCAGTCCGCGCCCCCCGCGTCGCCGGGCGCGTCCGAGCCGGACTCGCGGGCTCCCGCGCCCGGGAGCGGGACCGCGCCTCCGGGCGCGGATGGCTGAGCCGGGCGCTATACTCCGCGTCCGCTTCCGCCTGCGCGATCGCGCGGCAGCCCGCCCCCGCCAGTCAGCCTCCTCCCCATCGCCTCCCCGATGACGGGCCCCACCCTCTACCGACGCCTGCTGGGCTACGTCCGTCCCTACTGGTGGACGTTCGGGATCGCGGTGCTGGGCATGATCGCGGTCGCCGCCGGCGACCTGCTGATGGCGTGGCTGGTGATCCCGGTCGTGCAGAACTTCCAGGCTCCGGACCCCGAGCGCTCGCGCTGGCTCCCGCTCGTGGTGGTCGCCGTGTTCGCGCTGCGCGGCATCGGCTCGTACGTGTCGGAGTACGGGATGGCCTACACCGGCCATCGCGTCGTGTACGACCTGCGCAGGCGACTGATCGACAAGCTGCTCGCGCTTCCGACGCCGTTCTACGACCAGACCGCCGCCGGCGTCGTGCAGTC
>JAKLIE010000222.1 GCA_022709775.1 Pseudomonadota bacterium | reverse complement strand
ACGACGAAGCGCGCCTCGATCCGATAGCCGTCGCCCAGGCGAGCCCACTGCTCGCGCGGCGACGTGAAGTCGACGATCACGCGTACGCGCTGCTCCTCGACGCCCAGCGCCGAGACCTTGGTGAAGCCGGTGGGCTCGACGATGCGCACGACACCCATGAGCGGAGTCTCGCCGCCCCAGCGATCGACGAGCACGCGGGAGCCGCGCGCGATCTTCACCGCCTGCGTCGAGAGCACCTCGACCTCGGCTTCGAGCGTCTCGGGGTTGCCGATCTCGAGGAGCGGGTCGCCGGCCTGCACGGCGCCTTCGCTCTCGCGGACGAGCTTCAGCACCCGCGCGTCGACCGGAGCGCGCACCTGGAGCGTTTCCGAGAGGGCGCCCGCCTGCAGGCCCGTCGTGCTGGCGAGCGCGGCGCGCGCGATCTCGAGCTCGAAGCGCGCCACGTTCGCGGCGTGCCCGGACGCCGAACGGGCGGCCTGCGTGCGAGCGACCTCCGAGCGAGCGCGGTCGAGCGCCTGCGCGGAGATGAAGTTCGACCGGCGCAACGACTCGGAGCGCTCGAGCTCCTGGCGCGCGAGCGCCGCTTCGGCCTCGGCGACTCTGCCGCTCTCGAGCGCCGCGGCCACGGCGGCCTCGGCCGCCTTCACCCGCGCAGCCGCCTGCGCCCGAGACCGCGGATCGAGCGCGCTCGAGCGGGCAGGCTCGAGGGCGGCGACGACCTGTCCCGCCCGCACCGAGTCGCCGACGCGGAGGTCGATGCGGCGCGCGTAGCCGGCCATCGGGGCGGACACCACGTAGCGCTCCATCACGCGGGTCTTGCCTTCCTCCTCGACCGTGACGGCCATCGGCCCCTGCGTCACCTGCGCGACGTCGACGGGGACCGGGCGCGGCAGGAAGCCGTACGCCAGCGCGCCGGCGACGGCCAGAGCCAGGAGGGAGATGCCGATGCGTGCGCGTGTTCGCATGGTTGCTTCCGATCGTCCCGCCGAACCCCTATTCGCGCGTCTTCAGCACGGCCACCAGGTCCAGCGCCCCCAGCCGGCGCCAGAGGATCAGGCCCGAGACCAGCGCCGAGGCGACGACCACCGTCGCCCCCAGCGCGATGTTATCCGGCGCGAGCACGAGCGGCAGCCGATAGAGGTCGCTCGAGAACGCCAGCACGAGGACGCCGACCAGCCCGATGCCGACCAGGATGCCGACCGGGATCGCCGCCAGCGTCAGGAGCGCGAGCTCGCCCAGCAGAATGTACGCGATCTCGCCGCGGGTGAAGCCCAGCACGCGCAGGCTCGCGAGCTCGCGGCCGCGCTCGGACAGCGCGATCCGCGCGCTGTTGTACACGACGCCGAAGCCGATCGAGGCGGCAAGCAGCGTGGACACCAGGTTGTAGAAGAGCACGAACTCCCCGATCGTCGCGTAGAAGCTGCGGACCGCCGACGCGTTGGCGACCATCCCGAGCACGCGCGGGCGGTCGTGCAGCTTCCCGTAGATCGACGCCTCGGCCCCCGGGTCGATCGCGAGATACGCGCCGGACACGACGTCGCCCTCGCGGAGCAGCGCATTCAGCGAATCCTGCTGCATGTAGGCGGACACGCCGAGGTACTGCTGCGTGATGCCCAGCACCGGCACCTGCACGGTCCGGCGCTCGTCTTCCAGCACCTCGACGGTGAGCATGTCGCCGGGCCGCACGTGCAGGATGTTGCTCGCGAGGTGGTCGGTGAGCACGACGCCGCCCGGCGGCACGGAGACGGGCTCGAGGTCGCGGTCGAGCGACCGGTGCAGCCGGCCTTCCGGCTGGATGCCGTACACCGCGGAGCGGTAGCGGTAGTTGCGGAAGCGCAGGACCGCCGGGACGTCGCGGAACCCCTCGACGTGGCGCACCCCGGGCAGCGCGGCGAGCTCGTTCAGCGCCTTCGCCGACGTCGGCTCGATGAAGCTCACCGAGAGATCCTCGCGCGCGGCCTGACGAAACTGCACGTCGACCATGAAGTCGATGGCTCCCTTCTGGTAGTTGCCGACCATCATCAATCCGCACGCGCAGGCGATGCCGAGCACGGTGAGCATCGACTTCACCGGCCGCCGCTCGATGTGGCGCAGGATCATCCGGGTCGGCGCGGCGAACCATCGCTGGAGGCCGATGCGCTCGACGATCGTCGCGCGGTAGACGGTCGGCGTCTCCGGCCGCATGCCCTCCGCCGGCGCGAGGCGCGCCGCGCGATAGACCGAGTAGAGCGTTCCGCTGACCGCGGCGGCGCCGCTGACCGCCAGCGCCAGCAGCACCACGCCGGGTCCCAGGCCGTAGTCGAGGTACGGAAAGCGGAACGTCGTCTCGGCGTAGACGCCGGAGAGCCCCTGGCCGAACCACGCCCCGAGCGCCGTGCCCGCCGCCACGCCGAGCAGCACGACCATCATCACGAGCTTGACGTAGTGGGCGCCGACCGCGAGGTTCGAGTAGCCGAACGCCTTGAGGATCGCCACCTGCTCCCGCTGCAGCGCGATCAGCCGGCTCACCACCACGTCGAGCAGGAACGCCGCGATGCCCAGGAAGATCGCCGGAAAGAGCGTCGCCGTCGTCCTGAGCTGCTTCAGCTCCTCGGCGAGGAACCGGTTCGACAGCTGGTCGGACCGGGCGTAGGCGCCGGTGCCGCCGTAGCCGTCGAGGACCGCGTCGACGCGGTCGATCACTTCCCGGAGATCGGCATCGCGCGAGAGCGTCAGCGCAACGTCGTTGAACGCGCCCTTCATGTCGTAGGCCGCGGCGAGCGCGTCCCGCCCGATCCAGAGCACGCCGTAGCGCCTGAAGTCCGGAAACATCGCCCCCGGCGCGATCTGGTAGACGTACTCGGGGGACACCGCGACGCCGACGACGGTGAGCTGCTTGCGCTTGCCCTTGACGATGGCGGCGAGCGTGTCGCCCGGCCCGAGGCGATGCGCGTCGGCGAAGGTGTCCGACAGCACGACCTCGTCCGCGCTGCCGGGCTCCACGGTGCGACCGCGCTTCAGGTGCAGTGCGTTGAGCAGCGGCTCTCCGCGATCCGGCACCGAGACCATGAGGCCGGTGATCGGGTCGGAGAAGCCGCGGACCTCGAGCTTCACGCCCGCCACCACGCGCGTTTCCAGCCGATCGACCCCGGGCAGGTCGCGAAGGCGCTCGGCCAGCGGCTCGGGCGCGCGCTTGAGGCTCGCGAACACGTCGGCGAACCGGCGTTCGGCATAGAAGCGATCGCGCGTCGTGACGAGCGCGTCGTACGTCGACAGCGACATCACGAGCGTCGCCACGCCGCCCATGATCACCGCGGCGATCGCCAGCACCTGGCCCCGCAGGTGCCAGAGGTCGCGAAGGAGCTTGCGGTCGAGCGCGCGCATCGGTCACCAGCTGAGCCCGTGCGCCGGCTTCTTCGCCGCGTTCGTCCGGATCTCGGCGATGCGGCCGTCGGAGAGCCGGATCACCCGGTCCGCCATGTCGGCGATGCCCACGTTGTGCGTGATGAGCACCGTCAGCGTGCCAAGCTCGCGATTGACCTTCTCCAGCGCCTCCAGCACGACGACGCCGGTCGCGGAATCGAGGGCGCCGGTGGGCTCGTCGCACAGCAGCACCGCGGGGTTCTTCGCGATCGCGCGGGCGATCGCCACGCGCTGCTGCTCGCCTCCGGACAACTGCGCCGGGAAGTGGTCGAGCCTCGCCTCCAGGCCCACGAGCTCCAGCGCCTCCTCCGGGCGCATCGGAGACCTGGCGATCTCGGTCACCGCGGCGACGTTCTCGCGCGCGGTGAGGCTGGGAATCAGGTTGTAGAACTGGAACACGAACCCGACGTGCTCGCGCCTGAAGCGCGTCAGCTCCGATTCGGTAGCTCCCGTGAGCGGGTGATCGAGGTAGCGGACCTCGCCGCTCGTCGGCGCGTCCAGTCCGCCGAGGATGTTCAGCAGCGTCGACTTGCCGCTTCCCGACGGGCCGAGCAGCACGACGAGCTCGCCGCGAAAGAGCTCGAGGTCGATGCCCCGCAGCGCCCGGACCTCGACCTCGCCCATCCGATAGGTCTTGGTGAGCCCCTTCGCAAGGAAGATCGCTTCGGTCCGGGCAGTCATGACCGGCGCATCATGCCAAACGGCCCGCCCCGGTGCCAGCCACCCGACCGGCCGACGGGCGGAGACGCCGCGCGCGATCGCGCGTCCGGAGCGACGACGGACGCGCGCCGCGGGCTTCTCGACCGCTAGCTCGTCGACCGGTCGCCGCAACCGCTCGCAGCGGATGCGGGCCCGGAAGGCCTTGCCGGCCGCGGCGGGCATTGCCTACACGATCCCGCAGCACGCACAATGGCGGCTTCGGGCGTCCCCCGGACGGGCCGACCCCGAGTCCCCGGACCCGCGCAGCGACGTGTTCCCGGGACGACGCGCCGCGCGCGCCTCGCGATGATCGACAAGACCGTTCCCACGCTCGCAGACGCCGTCGCCGGCATCGCCGACGGCTCGACCGTGCTCGTCGGCGGCTTCGCGACGTCGGGCGTCCCGCTCGCGCTGATCGACGCGCTGCTCGCGCAGGGCGCGCGCGAGCTCACGATCGTCAGCAATCACGCCGGCAACGGCG
>JAKLIE010000221.1 GCA_022709775.1 Pseudomonadota bacterium | reverse complement strand
ATCGATCCGAAGAAGGCGCGCCGCGTGATCGTGTGCTCGGGCAAGGTCTACTACGACCTTTTGGCCTACCGGCGCGAAAGCAAGATCGACGACGTCGCGATCGTGCGCCTCGAGCAGCAGTACCCGTTCCCGCACGCCGACTTCAAGGCGGAGATCGCCAGGTACGCGAAGGCGAAGGAAGTCGTCTGGTGCCAGGAGGAGCCGCAGAACCAGGGTGCCTGGTACCGGCTGCGCGCCTACCTGCGCGCCGACGTCCTGGACAGCCACGTGCTCGCGTACGCGGGACGGTCGATCTCGGCATCGACGGCCGTCGGCTACGCCGCGAAGCACAACGCCGAGCAGAAGCAACTGATCGAGGACGCGTTCGCCACGAAGCTCGCCTCCGGCGAGATGGTCGTCGCGCACTGACCAACGAGGCCGCGCGCCGCGCGGATGCCATTTCCATGAAGATCGAAGTCAAGGTACCCCAGCTCCCGGAGTCCGTCGCCGAGGCGACGCTGGTGAGCTGGCACAAGAAGGCGGGCGACGCCGTCCGGCGCGACGAGAACCTGATCGACATCGAGACCGACAAGGTCGTGCTCGAGCTTCCCGCCCCCGGGGACGGCGTCCTGGTCGAGGTGCTGAAGGCGGACGGCGCCACGGTGACTTCCAACGACGTGATCGCCGTGATCGACACCGAGGCGAAGGGGGCGGCTGCCGCGCCGGCAGCCGCGAAGACGGCTTCGGCGCCCGCGGCTGCATCCGTCCCCGCCGCGAAGGCCGCGCCGGCCGTGGCCGAGGCACTGCCCGCGGCCCGGAAGATGATGTCGGAGCAGGGCCTCGCGGCCGCCGACGTTTCGGGCACCGGTCGCGGCGGCCGCGTCACGAAGGGCGACGTGCTGGCCGCCGCACAGCCGAAGGTCGCGCCTGCCGCGGCGCCTGCACCCGCGCCGGCGGTGGCCGCCGCCGCGGCGGCGGCGCAGGGCGCCCGCCCCGAGCAGCGCGTACCGATGTCACGGCTCCGCCAGCGCGTCGCCGAGCGCCTCGTCGCCTCGCAGTCGACGGCCGCGATCCTGACGACGTTCAACGAAGTGAACATGCAGCCGGTCATGGACCTGCGCAACCGGTACAAGGACCGCTTCGAGAAGGAGCACGGCGTCAAGCTGGGCTTCATGGGCTTCTTCGTGAAGGCCGCGGTGCACGCGCTGAAGAAGTACCCGCTCGTCAACGCGTCGCTCGACGGAGCCGACATCGTCTACCACGGCTACTACGACATCGGCATCGCGGTAGGCAGCCCGCGGGGGCTCGTCGTGCCGATCATCCGCGACGCGGAGCAGCTGACGATCGCCGAGATCGAGAAGCAGATCGCCGACTTCGGCAAGCGCGCGCAGGAGGGCAAGCTCGGCATCGAGGAGCTGACCGGCGGCACCTACACGATCAGCAACGGCGGCGTGTTCGGCTCGATGCTGTCGACGCCGATCATCAATCCGCCGCAGTCCGCGATCCTCGGCGTCCACGCGACGAAGGAGCGCGCGGTGGTCGAGAACGGCCAGGTCGTCGTGCGCCCGATGAACTACCTCGCGCAGTCGTACGACCACCGGATCATCGACGGTCGCGAGGCGGTGCTCTCGCTCGTCGCGATCAAGGAAGCGCTGGAAGACCCGGCGCGGATGCTGCTGGATCTCTAGAGATGACGAGCGTCGTCGTCGAGCCGAACGAACCGTGCCCCGGAGACATGGGCAACGACGCGTGGGCACGTTGACCGGCGCCGGCGCGCGCCGGGTCGAACGCGATCGCGCGTCGGACCCCCGACTGCGGCAGTTCCCGGGCCGCTAACCGAGGTCGAAGAACATGGCAGATCAGTTCGACGTGGTGGTCATCGGCGGCGGGCCCGGCGGATACATCGCCGCGATCCGCGCCGCCCAGCTCGGCTTCAAGGCCGCCTGCATCGACGACTGGACGCGCGAGGGCGGCAAGCCCGCGCCCGGCGGCACCTGCACCAACGTCGGCTGCATCCCGTCGAAGGCGCTCCTGCAGTCGTCCGAGCACTACGAGCACGCGGGCCACGGGTTCGCGCAGCACGGCATCGACGTCGAGGGGCTGTCGATCGACGTCGGCCGCATGATCGCGCGCAAGGACAAGGTCGTCGCCCAGAGCAACGACGGCATCCTGTGGCTCATGAAGAAGAACAAGATCGCGTTCTTCCACGGCCGCGGCAGCTTCGCCGGGAAGACGGGCGACGGCTGGGCGATCAGGGTGGACGGCGCTGCGCCCGCGGAGCTGGCCGCGAGGAACGTGATCGTCGCGACCGGTTCGGTGCCGCGCGACCTGCCCGGCGCGCCGTTCGACGGCAAGCTCGTGCTCGACAACGCGGGCGCGCTCGCCATGCTCTCGGTCCCGAAGCGCCTCGGAGTGGTGGGTGCCGGCGTGATCGGCCTCGAGATGGGGAGCGTCTGGCGCCGGCTCGGCGCCGAGGTCACCGTCCTCGAGGCGCTGCCCGTGTTCCTGGGCGCCGCGGACGAGGCGGTCGCGAAGGAAGCGCAGAAGGCATTCGCGAAGCAGGGGCTCGCGATCCACGCCGGCGCGAAGATCACCTCGGTGACCGCGGGCAAGGCCGACGTCGCCGTCGAGTGGACCGACGCGCAGGGTGCCGCGCAGAAGAGCGTGTTCGACCGGCTGATCGTGTCGATCGGGCGCGTGCCGAACACCGCGGGACTGAACGCGGCGGCCGTGGGGCTCGAGGTCGACGGGCGCGGCTTCGTCGCCGTCGACGACGACTGCCGCACGAATCTCCCGGGCGTGTGGGCGATCGGCGACGTCGTGCGCGGACCGATGCTCGCGCACAAGGCCGAGGAGGAGGGCGTGGCGGTGGCCGAACGGATCGCCGGCCAGCATCCGCACGTCGATTTCAACACGATCCCGTGGGTGATCTACACGTCGCCCGAGATCGCCTGGGTCGGGAAGACCGAGCAGCAGCTGAAGGCCGAGGGAGTCGCCTACCGGGCCGGCAGCTTCCCGTTCTCGGCGAACGGCCGCGCTCGCGCGATGGGCGAGGCGACCGGCTTCGTCAAGATCCTGGCCGATGCCGCGACCGATCGCGTGCTCGGCATGCACGCGATCGGCCCGATGGCCTCGGAACTGGTCGCCGAGGGCGTGATGGCGATGGAGTTCGGCGCGTCGTCGGAGGACATCGCGAGGATCTGCCACGCGCACCCGACGCTGTCCGAGACCACGAAGGAGGCCGCGCTCGCGGTCTCCAAGCGCACGCTCAACCTCTAGCGGGATCGGGAGACGGGACTCCCGCTCCGCCCCCCCCGGCGCCAGGGAATCCCGCGCGTCCGGGAATCTCGACTCCGATCCTGCATCCGCCGGTCCCGCGACCGGTGGGCCTGCGTCGGATTCGCCGCGCTGCCGCGTGAAACGCCCCGGGGTTTGGCGGTAAGATCGAGGCCGTGGGGGAGATCGAAGCCGCAACCGGGCAGAAGGTCGGCGCGATCCTCGGGCGGCGACTCGCCGCGCGGGGAAGCGCGCCGGACCCCGCGCAGCGCGCCGCAGCGGCGCGCCTGGACCGCCTGGCCGCCGAGCTCGAGGCGTTCCGCACCGCCCGCCGGTCCCGCCTGAAGCGCCTGATCGCGCCGCCCGTCGTCCCGCGCGGCGTCTACCTGTGGGGAGGCGTCGGCCGGGGCAAGAGCATGCTGATGGACGCGTTCTACGGCGCGGTCGCGATCCGCCGCAAGATGCGCATCCACTTCCACGCGTTCATGCGCGACGTGCACGAGGAGCTCGCGACGCTGAAGCGCGAGACAGACCCGCTCGCCACCGTCGCCGAGCGGATTGCGAAGCGGCACCGGCTTATCTGCTTCGACGAGTTCCACGTGTCGGACATCGCCGACGCGATGATCCTCGGGCGCCTCTTCCGCGCGCTGGTCGACCGCGGCACCGTGTTCGTGATGACGTCGAACTTCCGGCCCGATCGGCTGTGGCCCGACGGGCTGCTGCGCGAGCGGTTCCTGCCGGCGGTCCAGCTGATCGAGCGGGAGCTCGACGTCCTCGAGGTCGACGGCGGAACCGATTACCGGCTGCGGACGCTCGAGCAGGCGCCATGCTGGCTCGTGCCCGACGGCCCCGAGGCGGATGCCGGTCTCGCGCGCCTCTTCGACGCGATGGCCGACGGGCCCGACGAGGACCGTCGGCTCGCGATCGAGGGGCGGACGATCGTCGCGCGGCGGCGCGCGGGCAGCGCGGTGTGGTTCGACTTCGCGGCGCTGTGCGACGGGCCGAGGTCGCAGCGCGACTATCTCGAGATCGCGCGGCGGTTCGCCGTCGTCTTCCTGTCCGGCGTGCCGGCGCTCGGGCCCGCGACCGCGGACCTCGCCCGGCGGTTCACCTGGCTGGTCGACATCCTGTACGATCATCGCGTCAAGCTCGTCGCCTCGTCCGCCGTCGAGGCCGGGGCGATCTACCGCGAGGGCCCCGCGGCCCACGAGTTCCCGCGCACGGTGAGCCGCCTGATCGAGATGCGCACGCACGACTACATGGCGCAACCCCACGCGACCGGCGCGGCGGCGCTCGCCGAGGCGATCGCCGCGACCGCATGACCTTCCCTTCCGTGACGTCCAACC
>JAKLIE010000220.1 GCA_022709775.1 Pseudomonadota bacterium | reverse complement strand
GATCGTGCACGTCGCGCGGCTCGGGCGCGATGTTCAGGTCGCCGGCGAACGCGAGGTCGCGATGATGCACCAGCGCGTCCTTCAGGAATGCGGTCGCGGCCGCGCACCAGCGAAGCTTGTACTGATACTTGTCGGAATCGACCGACTGTCCGTTCGGCACGTACGCGCAGACGACGCGCACGCCGTCGACGGTCGCCGCGATCACGCGCTTCTGCTCGTCGGCGAAGCCTGGGAGGCCGGTCACGACGTCGGACGACGCGAGTCCGGCGCGCACGAGGATCGCGACGCCGTTGTAGGTCTTCTGGCCGTAGACGTGCGCCGCGTAGCCTGCCTCCTCGATCTCCTTCACCGGGAACTTCGCGTCCTCCTGCTTGGTTTCCTGCAGGCAGACGACGTCGGGCGCGTGCGCGGCGAGCCACGCGACGAGGCGCGGCAGGCGGACGTTCAGCGAGTTGACGTTCCAGGTGGCGAGCTTCATCGAAAGGCCCTGCGCCGGCGAAAGCGAGAGGATACCGTCAGCAGCGCGCCGAAGGAGCACCGGTGCGCTGCGCGGAGGCCGCGCTGCACGTGTCCCGCGGGTTAGAATCGTCCGCGAGACGCGACAACGAGCGGGGAGTGTGCGGCATGAAGCGCGGAGCGTGGATCGTCATCCTGTCGATGGTGGGCGTCATGCCCTCCGCCCATTCGGCCGACCCGGCGCTGCGTGCCGTTCCGCTGGTGGTCCCCGCGCCACAGACGATGCCCGACGGGCCGCTGGGCGAAGCGGTCCGGCAGGGGCTGTCGATCGTCAACGCGACGAAGGCGGCACTGCCCGACAACGTGGGCAACGCGCTCAACTGCGCGTCGTGCCACCTGAACGGCGGCACGGTCGCGAACGCCGCGCCGTTCGTGGGATTGTGGGGCGTGTTCCCCGAGTACTTCGCGCGGAGCGGCCGCGTAGAGACGCTCGCCGACCGCGTCAACGACTGCTTCGCGCGCTCGATGAACGGCAAGCCGATCGCGGTCGACGGGGACCCGATGCGCGCGATCCTCGCGTACGTCGCGTGGCTGTCGGCGGGCGTGCCCACCGGCACGGGCGTCGAGGGGCGCGGGTTCGCGCCGATCGCGGCGCCTGCCCGTGCGCCCGATGCGGGCCGCGGCGCGCAGCTCTACACGCAACGCTGCGCGGCCTGCCATGGCCAGGACGGCGGCGGCCTCAGGGCGGCCGACGCCAGCTACGTGATGCCGCCGCTGTGGGGGCCCCAGTCGTTCAACGACGGCGCGGGCATGGCGCGCGCCTCCGTCGCCGCGGCGTTCGTCCGCACCAAGATGCCGCTCGGGCGCGGCGGCTCGCTCGACGAGCAGGATGCCTGGGATCTTGCGGCGTTCATGACGGGCGCACCGAGGCCCGCGTACGCGCCCGGCGCGAAGGACTACCCGAAGGGCGGGCGGCCGGCGCGTTGATCGGGAAGTCCGCGGGTCGGGCCGAAGCCCGACGCGGGTCTGCAGCGCGACCTCGCCGGCATGGAGGCCGGCCTACTGCGCCGGGTAGCCGCCGCCCTTGGGCGGAGGTGCGACCGTCTGCGCCTCGGCGCGGGGCGGCTCCGGCGCGCGCGGTCCGCCGGCGGCCGTCCGGCGGGGCGGGGGCGCCTTGGGGTAGCCGGCCTCGTCGAGCATCGTCGTCCAGCGCGCCTCGTTGTAGCCCTTGGCGACGAGCTTGTCGCCGACCTGCAGCACCGGCGCGGTCATCTCTCCGGTCAGCGCCTGCAGGCGCGCGGCATTCGCCGGATCCTCGACGTTGACCGACGTGAACGGAACGCCGCGGCGGTTCAACAGCGCCTCGGCGCTCTGGCAGACGTCGCCGCACGCGAACGTGTAGAGCGTCACCGGGAAGCGCTCGGTCGCCTGCTGCGTGGCGAGCGGCGTCACGTCGGTCTCGACGAAGTTCGCACCGACGCGCTTCGACTCCGCCTTCCTCGCGTCCGACGGCGGCGGGCGATCCGAATAGACGACGCGTCCCTGCGCGTCCTCGTAGCGGTAGACCTGGTTTCCTCCGGACTGCTGGCCGAAGGCGCTCGCGGAGAACGCGATCGCGATCGCGCCGGCGACGCCGGTGCGGATGAGGCGGGAGCAGGACGGGACGCGGGCCATGAAACCTCCTCAGGCCAATGACGTTGTCATTCCATTATGCCGCAGAAGCGCGTCCAGTTGGGGCCCCCGGCCGCGGAAGGCGACGAACGACTCGAGCGCCGGGCGGCTGCCGCCCTGCGCGAGGACCTCGTCCCTGAAGCGCCGGCCGGCCTCCGGCGACATCACGCCGAGCTCCTCGAACAGGCTGTAGGCGTCGGCGGACAGCACCTCGGCCCACTTGTAGCTGTAGTAGCCCGCCGCGTAGCCGCCGGCGAAGATGTGCGAAAACGCCTGCATGAACCGGTCGTAGGGCGCCGAGGGGATCACGCGCACCTCGGCGCGGACCTCGTCGAGGACGGCCTGCGGCGAGGCGCAACGGCCGCCGCCGCCCGGCAGGTAGTCGCTGTGCACGAGCATGTCGAACAGCCCGAACTCGAGCTGGCGCATCGTAGCGAGCCCGCTCTGGAAGTTCTTCGCCGCGAGCATCCTGTCGAAGAGCGCGCGCGGCAGCGGCTCGCCGGTGTCGACGTGCGCGGTCATGTGCTTCAGCACGTCCCACTCCCAGCAGAAGTTCTCCATGAACTGGCTGGGGAGCTCGACCGCGTCCCATTCGACGCCCTCGATGCCGGAGACACCCGACACCTCGACCTGGGTCAGCATCTGGTGCAGGCCGTGGCCGAATTCGTGGAACACGGTGATCACGTCGTCGTGCGTGAACAGCGCCGGCCTCACCTGCGCTCCGCGGGCGACCGGCGCCGGCAGGTTGCAGGTCAGGTACGCGACCGGGATCTGCAGGCCGGCCGGCGTGCGGCGGCGGTTGATCGCGTCGTCCATCCACGCGCCGCCCTGCTTGTGCTCGCGCGCGTAGTTGTCGAAGTAGAACTGCGCGATCGTGGTGCCGGCGCGGTCCGCGATGTCGAAGAAACGGACGCTCGGGTGCCAGGTCTCCGCCTTCGACTCGCGGATGTGCACGCCGTAGATCGTCTCGACGACGCGGAACAGGCCCGAGAGCACCTTGTCCTCGGGGAAGTACTGGCGCACGAGCTCGTCGGAGAACGCGTAGCGCGCGTTCTGCAGCTTCTCGGTCGCGTAGGCGATGTCCCAGGGCTCGAGCCTCTCGATGCCGAGCTCCTCCCGCGCGAACTGCAGGAGCTCGGCATGGTCGCGCTCGGCGTAGGGCTTCGCGCGCTTCGCGAGGTCGCGCAGGAAATCGAGCACCTCGGAGGCGCTGCGCGCCATCTTCGGGACGAGAGAGACTTCGGCGAAGTCGCGGTAGCCGAGGAGCCTCGCGGCCTCGAGCCGCAGCGCGAGCACGCGCTCGATCAGCGGACCGTTGTCCCATTCCGGCTTCGCGCCGAGGTCGGACGCGCGCGTCACGTGCGCGCGGTGCAGCTCGGCACGGAGCGACCGGTCGTGCGCGTACTTCATCACCGGCAGGAAGCACGGCATTCGCACCGTGAGCTTCCAGCCTTCGCGCCCGTCGGTCTTCGCGTTCTCGCGCGCCTCGGTCACGACGTCGGTCGGGAGCCCCGCGAGGCGCGCCTCGTCGTCGACGTGGAGCGCGTAGTGGTTCGTCGCGTCGAGCACGTGGTCGTCGAACGCCGCGGACAGCGCCGCGAGTTCTTCCTGGATCGCCTTGAAGCGCGCCTTGTCCGCCGCGGGCAGCTCCGCGCCCGACAGCCGGAAGTCGCGCAGCTCGTTCTCGATCACGCGGCGCCTCGCCGCATCGAGGGACGCGAACGCCTTCGACGCGGCGAGCGCGCGGTACTTCGCGTAGAGCCGCTCGTCCTGGCCCAGGTCCGTGTAGAACGACGTGATCTTCCCGAGATTGCCGTTGTACGCGTCGCGCAGCTCCGGCGTGTTGACGACCGCGTTCAGGTGGCGCACCGCGCCCCAGACGCGATGAAGCCGCTCGAGCGCGTCGGCGAGCGGCTCGGCGACGCTCGCCCACGACGGCTCGCGCGCGTCGGTGGCGATGCTCTCGACGGTCGTTCGCGCATCCGCGAGGATGCGGTCGACGGCCGGCGTCACGTGCTCTGCGCGGATCGATGCGAAGCGCGGGAGGCCCGAGAAGTCGAGCAGCGGATTGTCGTTCATGCCGTTTCCTTCGATGGAGCGCCGGATCCGGCGCGCTTCGTTCCCGGCCTCACGCGCGTTTCGCGAGCGCCGTCTCCAACTCGGCCAGGTCGCCGGGGGTGCCGACGTTGGCCCAGGGGCCCGAATGATACTCGCCCGTCACCCATTCGCGATCGATCCATTCGAGCAGGAGCGGCGCGAGCCTGAGCTTCACGCCGCGCGGCAGGTCGTCGAACAGCGAGGGGTCGTAGAGGCCGATGTTGCCGTAGGTCAGGTTCGCCGGGCCGTCGATCAAGTGGCCGGACTGGCGCGGCAGCACGCTGACGCCCGAGTCTCCGTACCCGGGCTCGTTCGCGAGCGCGAAATCCCCCTCCCGATGGTAGGGGGGATTGGGCACCATCACGAGGTGAGCCGCCC
>JAKLIE010000022.1 GCA_022709775.1 Pseudomonadota bacterium | reverse complement strand
AACGCATCGAGCGCATCGGCTCCCGCTCGGCGTCGTGGATCGCCTTCAGCAGCGCGAGCGTCGCGCCGGGCGTGAGCTGCAGGCTCTCGAAGCCGTCGAACCACAATGCCCGGCACGCGACGCACACGTCGATCGTGGTCACGCCCGTCGGCTTTCGCTCGAGGCGGTGGACGGCCATCGCGAGGCCGCACGAAGGGCAGGGCGTCGAGAGCGTCGACGCGGCGGTCGGGGCATCCATTGCGATAAGATAGCCCATCGTCGCGGAAGCCATCGCGGATGCGCGATCCAGGGGCCATGGTCGGACTCGTCGACTCGACAGCGATCGCAACGCGCCGCGCCGCGGTCCTGCTCGCGGCGTTCGCGCTCGGGGCCTGCGGTCCGGCCCCCGCGCCTCCGCCTCCGACCGCGCCGACCCCCGCGCCATCACCGGCGCCCGAACTCGTACCCGCACCCGTTCCCGCTACGGTCGCGTTGCCGGACATGAACCTGCCGCCTGGCCCGATCTACGTCTGCGAGACCGGCGCTGCGCGCGAGCCGATCGCGCTGCCGGCGAACATCGAGTCGCTGTGCCGCCGGCATCCCGAGATGGGGCCGTGCCAGTTCGAGCGCAACGCGTGTCGCGCGCGCGGAGGACGCGTCTACACCTCGGGCGGCGAGGAGGTGACCGCCGCCGTCGAGAGCCACTACGACGAGCGGGTGCGGCGCGTGCGCTTCCAGGCGGACGCCGAGCCCGCCAAGCGCTGAGGGCAGCATCCTCCCCGGGTGCTCGCCGCGCGCTTCCCATCGAAGGACCCGGGCGGCCCGTCGGCCGGCGGGGGGGCGCGGAGAAAGGCGCGAAACGCGTCCTGCGCCTCAGGGCTGCGCGACCGAGAACGTGTCGCACTTGCGCGGATCGCCGCTCGCGAGCCCGACCCGGAACCAGCGCATGCGCTGGTCCGCGGTGCCGTGGTTCATCGCGTCGGGGACGACGTAGCCCTGCGTGCGCTTCATGATCGTGTCGTCGCCGACGGCGCCCGCCGCGCGCATCCCTTCCTCGAGGTCGCCCGGCTCGAGGAGGTTGCGCCGCTGCGCGAAATGCCCCCAGACGCCCGCATAGCAGTCGGCCTGGAGCTCGAGGCGGATCGACAGCGCGTTGCGGCGCCGCTCGTCGAGGCGCTGCGCCTCGCTGTCGAACCTGCGCATCGTGCCCGTCATGTTCTGCACGTGATGGCCGACCTCGTGCGCGACCACGTAGGCCTGGGCGAAGTCGCCGGGCGCGCCGAATCGGCGCGAGAGCTCGTCGAAGAAGCTCGTGTCGAGGTAGACGCGCTGATCCGCCGGGCAGTAGAACGGGCCCGCCGCGGCGCTCGAGACGCCGCAGCCCGAACGCACGGCGCCGGTGTAGAGCGTGAGCGTCGTCGGCGGGTAGCGCTTCTGGTACATCGCCTCGAAGAGCGCGTTCCAGACGTCCTCGGTGTCGCCGACGACGCGCGCGGCGAACTCCTTGCGCAGCGCGGGCGCAGCCGTGCCGGCGCGCGAACCCGCGGCGCCGGTGTCCGGTGCCGACGGCGAGGCGGACGGCGGCGGCGCCTGCGGCACGGGCGGGGAAACGTCGGACCCCATCATCCCGAGGAACTGCAGAGGATTGATCCCGAAGACCAGCGACAGGATCACGAGCACGATCAGCGTGCCCCCGCCGATCTTCATCCCGCCGCCGAGCGGCACGCCGCGGCCGCCAGCGGACGAACCGCCGCGGTCCTCGACGTTCTCGCTGCGTCGCATGTCGCCCCAGCGCATCTTCGGCTCCCTTGCTCGTGAGTGGTCGGTCAGCGCGACGCCTTCTCGCGCGTCTCGAGTCTGGCATTGTTGTCGCCGGCGAGGCGCAGGGTCTGTGCGATCACGCGGCGCATCGCCTCGACGTAGCGGTCATGGGCGGCGGGATCGTAGTCGTCGGAGAACACCCGGATCCGGTCGGCGTCCGCGTGAAGCGCGAAGCGAGCGAGCGGCAGGCCCTGCGGATACGGGAAGTAGAGGGGACCGCCTGCCGAGGTCACCTGCACGGGCTGCTCGGATCGATCGGACCACGCGTGGATCTTGCTGATGCCGGCGGCCTTGAGCGCGGGCAGCGCGTCGGCGACCGAGGTCGCGAGGGCAGGCTGCTCGCGCGACGGGTCGGGCGGCACGCCGCAGGAAACGAGCGCGGCGGCGAGCACGATGGCCGCGATCGCGACGGTTCGGGAATGGTTGATCGACATCGCCCTGCCTCGGGGAACGCGCCCATTATAGGCGCCGCACGCCAATGCAGACGCTTCTGCCGGCGGCATCCCGCCGACGCTCACTTCGCGGCCGCGATCGCGCGCTCGAGGTCGACGTATTCCTGGCACGCGCGGCCGGGGCAGATCTGCTCGAGGGCCGCGAGGTGCTCACGCGCCTTCTCCCTGTCGCCGACCGCGAGGTACGCTTCGCCGACGTTCGCGTGCGCGCTCCGGAGGTTCGGGTCGATGCGCAGCGCCTCGCGGAAATGCCGGAACGCGAGCTCGCGGGATCCGCGCTTGAGGTACGCGCAGGCGAGGCCGTCGTGGAATTCCGCGTTGTCCGGCTCGGCCCTGAGCGCGGCCTGGAAGCCGTCGATCGCGCGCTGCCAGTCGCCGTTGCGCAGCGACTCGGCCGCGACCTCGGCATCGGCGTTCGGGACCGGCATCGCCTGCGTTACGCCGTAGCCCGCGTGCGCAGGGGTCGCCAGCGCGAGCGACGCGGCGAGTGCGAGGCGGGCAATCATCATCAGGATCGGCATGGCGGATCCATGTCATCGGGAGGGCAGGACGACGATCTTGCCACGGCCGTGGCCGGTCTCGATCTGCCGCTCGGCTTCCGCGACGTCCGCGAGACCGATCGTCGCACGGACGTGCGGGACGATCGCGCGCGCCTCCGCGAGCTTCGCGAGGCGGCGCCACGCCTCGGCGCGCGGCTTCAGCACGAACGGGACGACGCGCTGGCGGCCGGCGATGCGCGCGGCGACCTTTTCGCCGAGCGTCGTCACGACCGAAGCGGTGTCGGGGCTGGTGTTCACGTAGACCCCGTCGGGCGCGAGGACGCGCCGGCAGGCCCGCCAGGTCGCGTGGCCCGTGGTGTCGAAGATCACGTCGAACGGAACCGTCGCGCCGGCGTAGTCCTCGCGAGTGTAGTCGAGAACCTCGTCGGCGCCGAGCTCGCGCACGAACGCAACGTTGTCCGGTCCGCAGGTCGCGGTCACGTGCGCGCCGAGGTGGCGCGCGTACTGCACCGCGTAATGCCCGACGCCGCCGGCCGCGCCGTTGACGAGCACACGCATCCCCGCCGCCAGGCGTGCCTCGTCGGTGAGCGCCTGCACGGCCGTCCCGGCCGCGATCGGCAGGGCCGCCGCATGCTCGTCGGTGACCGATGCGGGAGTGGGGGCGATCTCGCCGGGCGTCACGCAGACGAACTCGGCGAACGTTCCGGCGCGCCGGAACGGCGAGACGGCGCCGAACACGCGCGCTCCCGGGAAGCAGCCGCCGACGTCGCCGCCGCCGGTCCCGACGACGGTGCCGGAGAAATCGACGCCGGTGCCGCGAGGCGGGCGCTCGAACATCGGCACGAAGCGCGTGTGCCCGGCCCGCACCTTGACGTCGAGCGGATTGAGGCTCGCCGCGGCGACGCGAACCTTGAGCTCGCCTGCGCGCGGCACGGGCTCGTCGATTTCGACGAGCTCGAGCACGTCGGGAGGGCCGTAGCGGTCGTAGCGCAGAGCTCGCATGGGGGAATTCCGGAAAGGGACGGCAGGGAACCGCCAGTGTGCCTCATGCCGCGGGTGCGGCATGCGGGTCCCCCCGGCTGCGCGGCGGGACGCCGCCTCGGGCGCGCTCGCGGCCGGGGACGGCGCTCCCCGGCAGCCGGCGGTCGGTGGCGCCCCGCCCGCCCTCGCGATGGCGTTCGGGGCCGGAAGGAGCCCGTCAGGGCTTCAGCGCCCGGTAGAGGAAAGGCAGGCTCACGTCCATCCGGTAGTCGATCGACGAGTGCGTGTCGTCGAATTCCTCGTAGACGTGGCCGATGCCGCGCCGTGCGAGCTCGAGCGCGAGCATGCGCGCGCCGTAGTGCAGGTGGTACTGGTCGCGCCATCCGCAGTCGATGTAGATCCCCTTAAGCGACTTCAGCGCCGCCACGTGGTGGCGCACCATCTCGACCGGGTCGTTGTCCTTCCAGCGCCGCCAGCGCGCCGGGATCAGTGCGCCGGTCTCCAGGTTCACCGGCATCCGGAACCCCAGCGGGTCGCGCGGATGCGGATCGTAGGTCGCCGCCATGGCGATCATCATCAGCGCGTGGACCTCGGCGTCGGTCAGCTTGTCCTTCGCCCAGATCGCCTCGAGGAAGCGCCCGATGCGACCATCGTCGCGCCCGTTCGCCGACCGCCGCGCATCGCGCGCCGTGTCGATCCGCCCGGGTCGACGCTTCGGCGCGCGGTAGCGGTCGAGCTCGTTCAGCGTTCGCGGAAGGTCGGTGTAGTAGCAGAACTCGAACATCGCGTCGCCCGAGTGGTCGGCGACCGCCCCCCAGGTGTCGGCGTGCCGCATCCCGTGGACGATCGCGCCGTAGCCTCCCGAGGACTTGCCGAAGCAACCGCGGTGATCGCGCGAGGCGAGCGTGCGGAACTCCCGGTCGACCAGCGGGACGAGCTCGCGCGTCAGGTAGTCGGCGTAGCGCCCCACGGCGGTCGAGTTCACGTACTGGTTGCCGCCCAGGCTCGTGAAGCAGTCCGGGAAGACGACGATGCACGGGCCCATCCTCCGGTCGTGCAGGAGGCGGGCGATGCGCTCGGGCACGTTCTCGTCGAACGGGCGCCAGTTGACGTGCGCGAGACCCGAACCGGTGAAGCCCACGAGATCGAACAGCACCGGGTAGCGGCGGCCGCGTCCCGACGAAAGGCCGCGGACGGTACCCGAGTCGTACCCGGGCGGCAGCCACACGGGGAGGCGGCGAACGTGCGGATCGCCCAGCGGGTTGCCGGCGAGCGCCCGCGAATGGTGCTCGATGACGACGAGCCGGCCGGTGGGAGCGGCGTGGAGTTTTCGGGCCATGGGGAGGGTCTCGATCCGCGGAACGGGCGGGCGTCCGGATTGTGACGACCGCCGCCGCGGGGCGCAATCGCCGCGTTGCTGCGGGGCAAGATGCGGACGGCGCGCGCGCGGACTACGATTCCCCGGCGGACCCGCGCAGAGGGCCGCAGGAGCAGATCATGAGGCGATCCGGATCGAGGGTCGCGGCCGCGTGCGTCGCGGCCGTCGCAGGCCTGTCGGCGCTTGCCCCCGCTGCGGCTCCCGCAGCGCCGTCGTCGCTCGTCGAGTGCATCGAAGGGTCGGACTTCATCGGCAACGCGGCGGCCTCGCGCGACAACGGACTGTCGCGCGAAGCGTTCCTCGATCGCATGGAGGGCGACTTCGTCGCGATCCGCGCGTTCCCGGCCGCGCTGCGGTGGTTCGTGAAGGACGTCGACGACGAGAACTTCCTGAGGTCGGCCGCCGAGGACGTCTACGACCGTCCGAAGGCGCCCGACCGGCACCGCGCCGCGTTCTTCGCGGCGTGCATCTCGCGGAGCGCCGGTTGAGACTCGCGGGCGACGCCGCAGCGAACGCCGGCTCGCGCGCTTCCGCCGCCGGCACCGCAAGCGCGGGCGCGGCCGCGTTCACGGTTGCGGCAATGCGGTCCGCGGCACGAATCCGCTTCGGCGTGAAGCCCGGGTCTTCCGGCAGGTTCGCGTGCGACTGCGCGCATGCCTCGCACCCGCCGACGCTCGCCGCGGCGAGCGCGCAGTGCCCGAACGCAATCCCGTCGACGCCCTGGCGCTTCGCGCCCGCGACGCGCCGTCAGGCGAGCATCGTTCCGCGGCAGCGGGGCGCCCCGCAGCGGCAGAGGTACGCCTTGCGCATGCGCGGGCCCACCTTGCCTTCGATCTCGAGCTTGTAGTCGTACGACAGTTCCTCGCCCGGACGGATCGTGCGGCGGGCGGCCACGAACACCCGGCCTCGCTCGTCTTCGTAGGTCTCGCAGTTGGGCGCGCAGGAATGATTGATCCAGCGCGCCGCGTTGCCGCCGATCGCGGCGTCGATCACGCGGCCGTCGTCGAGCGAGAAGAGAAAGGTGTGGTACGGATCCGCGTCGTCGGAGGCCGGCTGTTCGCAGGCGTCGTCCCAGGTCATGCGCTTGCCGCGGTACTCGATGACGGTCTCACCCTTGCGGATCGTGCGCGCGGCGAAGACGCCGCGGCCGTGGACCGGGGATCGGCGAACGCGCCATGCGCGGGCGGGCTTCTTTGCGGAGGACGGCATCGGGGGGGAGCGCGAGGCGGATCGCCCGCGCGAAGCGGATGGCGAAAGACCGCGATTGTATCAAACGCGCGCCGCCGGCGACCGCTCGAGCGCGCGGAGCGCCGCGCAGAGCCGCGCGTGCGCGAGCAGCGAACGCTGGAACGCGAACTCGTCTCGCGCCTTGGCGCGCAGGACCGACGCCACGCCCGCGCGCGCGGCACGGGGCCACGCCGCGATCGACGGGCATTGCGCGAGGAGCGGGGCCCAGGCGCGCCACACGCGGAGCTCGACGCCGTCCGCGGGGGCCTTCCGGCCGACGAGTCGCTCTAGCGCGGCGACCGCGTCGCGCTCCGCCCCCGCCGGATCGCCCCGGCCATTGGCCACGAGCCACGCCGACGCGCGCTCGGCGAGCGCGCCGGGGTCGGGCGGCGACGCGCCGGGCACGACGTCGAGCGCGAGGTCGCTGGACGTGAACCGCTTCAGCACGGTGATCGGCGCACGGTAGCGCCGGTCGGCCGCGACCTTCGCCGCCTCGCGCTCCGCGAGCGCGCGGATGCGGGGAACGACGGGACGGAAGCCGAGCCGCCAGTAGAACCAGAACGCGCCGGACAGGAGTCCCTCGCGGTTGTCCTGGCCGTACTGCGACGGCTCGACGATGAAGCGGGAGACGAGGAAGCGCTGGCGGTAGGTGCGGAGCACCTGCGCGAACAGCCACGCCGACTCGCCGCCGCGGAATGCGGGAAACACGTTGACGCCGATCCGGCAGCCGCCGGCAAAGGGCCATCCGCCGCCGTAGGCGACGGGCACGCGGTTGCGGAACAGCACGAAGCCGACGTGCGCGTCGAGCGTTCCGCGGCGAGCGGCGGCGGGCGCGTGCAGCGCGATCGCGAGGCCGCGCCCGAGGCGGTGGTACTCGGTGTCGCGCGCGCTCGTCGTCGCCATCGCATCGGTCTCCCGTCCGAGCACCGCGAGCGTTCCGCGGCTCGCGTCGACGATCGCCTCGCGTTCGGCGGGCGTCCGCGAGGCCGCGCGCGGCAGCGGCACCTCGATCGCAGCGGCGAGGTCGACGTCGCGTTTCAGCCGGTCGACGAGGAACGGGGCCTCCCCGGGGCCGCGCAGGAACGTGCGCGACAGTGCGGACCCGCCGGGCGCGAGCGTGACCCAGGCGCCCGCGGACTCGTGGAGCTGCTCGCGGACCCCTTCGGAGGCAGGCAGCGCGTCGAATGCGCGCACGAGCCAGGCAAGGCGGTCTCCCGCGCCCGCGAACGTCGCGGCGATCGCATTGCCGTCGAGATGCCCGCCGCCCGCGATCTCGGCCTGCATCGGCGGCAGCGCGGCGGCGAGCGATTCCGCGAGCGGCAGCGGCTCGTCCTCGACCGCGTCGAGCGTCGCCCTGCCGGGATGGCGGTCGACGAGCCAGCGCGAGAACGCGAGGCCGAACGAGGCGCGGACCGGCGTCCAGGCCGCGCCGCTCTGCTCGAGCGCGCGCCTTTCGGCGGCACGCCCGTGCTCCGCGACTTCGCGCAGCGCATCGGCCACCCGCCCCAGCTCGCGCGCCGCGATGCGGTACTCGTCGCGCGTCGCCGGATGCGAGCGCAGGAACAGCATCAGGTCGTGGTAATCGAGGAGCGCGCGCGCGTCGACGAAGCCGCAGCGCCGCGCGCGGGAGAGCGCCGCTCGCCGCGGCGTCGCGACGCCGCGGCCGAACCGGGACAGCGTCGCCCGCAGCTCGAGCACGGCTTCCAAGGTGAGCGGTGCGTGCGCCGCGGTCGGCATCGCGTCGTGCGAACCCTACTTCGGCGGCGCGATGCCCAGCGCGCGGCGGGCCTCGCCCAGCGACTTGAACGACAGCGCTTCACCGGCGGGCGACTCGATCTTCCAGCCGGCGAGGCTCGTCGCGTCCGGGATCCGCGGACGCTTCGCCGGGTAGCTCGCGCGCCCCGTGTAGCGGTGCCTGTGCTCGCGCGCGGTGACGGTCCCGTCCGGCTGCGCGATGCGGAACGAGAACGCGAGGTCGAACGCGTACTCGCGCTTGCCCGTCGGCGTCACGCTGCCCTCGAGCGTCCACGGCGGCCCGTAGTACGACGACATCGACGGCGTGTTCGCGGCGAGGATGCGTGTGCCGGACGCGCTCACGCGAGTCGCCTTCGTTACGGAGCCTGGCCCGCGCGGCAGCGCGACCTGGAGGAGTGAGGCGACTTCCTGCGCGGCGAGCAGCGGATCGTTCAGGAGCTCCGCCCCCTCGCCCGGCAGCGACCCGTCGCTCTTGGTGCCGAGCGTCTCGCCGCCGATCAGGATCGCTTCCGCGCGGCCTCGGCGGTAGGGATTGGACTCCTCGAGGCTCGCCTTGAGGTCGCGGCCCGCGCCGACCGTGACCTCGTAGCGCGAGCGGACCTCGCCCTGCGCGAGATCGATTCTCATCGTCGCGAACTCGAACCAGGCACCGTCGAGGCACATCGCGCCCGCGGGCGGGGGGCCGCAGTCCGCCGAGAGCGCGGCAGCAGGAGCGGCGGGCGCCGACAGCAGCGCGGACAGTGCGATCAACGCCGGTGCGATTCGCGAGGGCAGGCGATTCATGGGCGCGACGTTACCACGGCGGCGGACGCCGCGCCGGCGCTCACGCCCGTCACCGCACCGGGGCGGAGAGGATCGCGAGCAGGATGGGCGTCGTGACCGCGGCGAGCGCGGTCGACAGCACGAGGCTCGCGGCGACCGGCCCCTCGAGCGCGCGGAACTGCCGCGCCATCAGGTAGACGTTCGCGCCGACGGGCAGCGCGGCGAGCAGGACGACGGCGACCGTCTCGTCCGGTGGCAGGCCCGCGATCCGCGCGATGGCCCACACGACCGCCGGCTGCACCGTGAGCTTGAGCGTCGCGATCGCGGCGCTCACGCGCCAGCCTTCGCGTACCGCGTAGGTGCCGAGCCCCATGCCGAGAACGATCAGCGAAAGCGGGACGGCGGCCTGCGCGAGCAATGCAAGTGCGCGATCCGCCCATCCGGGCAGCGCGAGCCCGGTGAACCCGAACGCCGTGCCGACGAGGATGCTCGCGACGACCGGGTTCGCGACGACGCCCTTCGCGGTCGCGGCGAACCGCGCAACCGACAGCGTGCTGTGCCTCGCCCACTCGACCGAGACGGAAACGAGCGTCCACAGCGTGAGGGTATTGAACACGACGACGAGCGAGACGACCGGCATCGCGGACTCGCCGAGCGTCACCTGGACGAGCGGCACGCCGAGGAGAACGTTGTTCGAGAAGATGCCGCCCAGCGCGAACACCGACTGCGCGACGCCGTCGTGCCGGAACGCGGCGCGGGACACGGCGCGCGCGATCGCGAACACGACGAGACACCCGCCGAAGTAAGCGAGCAGCACGCGCGCGTCGACCGGCGGCAGCTTCGAGAAGTCGCTCATGAGCCGGAACAGGAACGCGGGGATCGCGACCGAGAACACGAACCGCGTCAGCGCGTCGGTCGAGGCCGCGGGCCAGCGCCCGCCCCGCGCGAGCCCGAAGCCCAGTGCGATCAGCGCGAACAGGGGCGCCGTCAGGGCGACGAAGTGGAAGAGGGCGGACATCGGGCGGACGGACGCGGCGAACGTCGTTGCGGCCGCGGGGCGCCCGATTGTCGCAGATCGCGCGTGTCGCCTGGCGGACGTCGCGCCGGTCGCATAGACTTCGTACGGCCCGACACCGCGACGAAGCGACGACCATGGACTACCGGCGCATGCATCACGACGAGATCGATCTCCCCGAGTGGGACTGCCCGCGACGCGCGGACCCGCCGCTGCGCCGTCTCGTCATCTGCAGCACGCCGCGCTCGGGCTCCTACCTGCTGTGCCGGCAGATGATCAACGGAGGGATCGGCCGCCCGACCGAGTATTTCCGCGAGCAGACGGTGAATCGCCTCTCGGCGCGCTGGGGCGTCGCGCCGGGCGACGACGACGCCTACATCGACGAGCTCGAGGCGCGCCGCACGACGCCCAACGGCGTGTTCGCCGCCAAGGTCCAGTGGCACCAGCTGAGCGCGCACCCGCGCGTGCGCCAGCGGCTGCTGGAGCGCGCGGACCTGCTCGTGCTGCTCTTCAGGCACGACCTCGTGGCGCAGGCGGTGTCCTGGCAGGTCTCGCTCGCCACCGGTTACTGGTCGTTCGACGCGACGCAGGGTCCCCGGGACCCGAACGCCAACGTCACCGACGCGGGGCAATCGCTCAGGCTGGCGGCGCTGCTCCATCGCCAGAACCGGGCGTGGGCCGAGCTGCTGGGCGAGTTGCGCCGCAAGGTCCTCTCGGTTCCCTACGAGGCGTTCGTGAAGGACCAGGGCGCGCTCCTC
>JAKLIE010000219.1 GCA_022709775.1 Pseudomonadota bacterium | reverse complement strand
CGGCTCGCTCTCGGAGACCTTCGGTGCGGGCAGGTGCAGCGCCTGGTTCGATAGCTCGAGGTCGTTCGCCCCGTCGAACACCGGCTTCCCGGTCAGCAGGAAATACGCGACCGCACCCCACGCGTAGATGTCGGAGCGTCCGTCGGCATCGGACGGATTGACGATGCGCTCGGGCGCCATGTAGCGCGGCGTGCCCAGCACGCGGATCTGCTTGGTGATGTCGCGTGTCTGCTCGCGCTCGAGGCTCTTGACCAGGCCGAAGTCGAGGAGCTTCACGACGTCGTCCTCGCCGCGGCGGCACAGCATGACGTTGTCCGGCTTGACGTCGCGGTGCACCAGTCCGCGCTGGTGCGCCTCGCGCAGCGCCGCCGCGACCTGGCGCAGCACGTGCACCGCGCGGCCGGGCGGCAGCGCGCCGGTCTCGGCGACGAGCTCGGAGAGGGTCACGCCCTCGAGATACTCCATCACGTAGTAGGGCTGGCCGTCGCGCGTGCGCCCGAAGTCGTAGATCTCGACCGTGTTCGGGTGCATCAGCTGGCTCGCGAGCTGCACCTCCCGCTCGAAGCGATGGATGAACTCGTCGGTCGCGATGCGCTTCTTCAGCACCTTGATCGCCGTCGGGCGCTTGAGCAGCGAGTGCCGAGCGAGCCAGATGGACGCCATCCCGCCCTCGCTGATCTGCTTCTCCAGCGTGTACGCGCCGAGCCGCTGCAGGCGCCCGAACTGCCGCCTGAGGCGGGAGAGCGACAGCGCCGAGTACAGCGCGGCGAGGAGCATCAGCACCGTGAACCCCCCGATCACCGAGAACGTGATCAGCAGGTAGCGCAGCGGCGCGAACGCCTCCTTCGCCGGGATCTCGACGATCACGCCGAGGTCGTACCCCGGCAGCCAGCGCCATGCACCGACCGTGTCGACGCCGGTGTAGTCGCGGTACGGCTCGCCGATCGTTCCGGAGCGCTCGGACTCGGACGGCTTGCCGCGCGCCGCGATCGCGAGCGCCGCAGGCTCGGTGAGCGGCCGGGCCGCGGGCTCGAGACGCGAGTGGTGTCCGGCAGCGAGGTTGCCTCCGGGATCGCGCACGTGGATGGAGAACGCCCGCTCCGCCGCGAGCTCGTTCGGAATCTCGCCGGCCGCCGCGAGCGTCTCGCCGTAACGGCTCGGGGTGAGCAGCAACCCGTCGTCGCCGAAGGCGTAGGCGTCCACCTGGCCGACCACGTTCGCCGGAGAGAACAGCCGCGCGAACTCGCGGTCGGCGGACACGCCCAGCGCGAGCACGCTCGCCGCCTGCCCGTCCGCACTTCGCACCGGCGCGAGGATCCACAGCAGCGGCCGCTTCGTCCCGTCCTTGTCCTCGTGCATCAATTCGAGGTCCGGGTAGGGGCGCAGGAACTGCGGCTTGCCGTCGAACGCGAGGTCGAGCTTCTGCCGGAACACGACGGAGCGCAGCCGGCGTCCGCACAGCACGCGGTCCTCGGCCGCGATCACGACGCCGCCCCGGTCGAGGAGCCGGATCGTCGCGGCCTGCGACATCGCCGTGTTCGACCGGACCTGACGCATCAGGTCGTCGGCATCGGCCGAGAAGCACGCGGCCGCCGCAGCCGCGGGCGTTTGCGCGGCCGCCGCGATCCTCAGCGCCGGCGCCACGACGTCGCGCTCGCGCGCGAGCCTCGCGGTCTCCGCGCGATGGTCGCCGACCCACACGTCCACCGCGGCGACGATGGTGCCGAGCAGCCGCTCGAGGCTCCTCACGCGGTTCTCGCCGATCGCCTGGTGCAGGCCCTGGTAGGCCCAGTAGCCCAGACCGATCAGCAGCACGCCCATCAGGATCGTCGCCGCATTGCGCCAGGTCTCGGTCTCGACCAGGTCCGCGATGATGTTCGGGATCGCGTTGGCCGGCGCCTCGATGTCGCCGGCGCCGATGTCCAGGACCTTCGGCCGGTCGCCGCCGGTCCGCTTCAGCGGGGCGGCGACACTGTTCTCCGCGGCGGGAGGCGTCTGGGGCGACATGCCGGAAATGTGCGCCCGCGGGGCGCACCTTGGCAAGCGCGCCGGAACCTCCGCTTCCGCGATGCGCCGCGGGTTGCTACATTGTCGCGCTCACCCTCTCCCGCCGCGTTCGCGCGCGGCCATGCCGCATGTTCGAGTGGATCGCCGACCCCAACGCCTGGATCGCGCTCGCGACGCTCACCGCGCTCGAGATCGTCCTGGGCATCGACAACATCATCTTCATCTCCATCCTGGTCGGCCGGCTGCCCGAGGAGCGCCGCAATCTCGCGCGACGCCTCGGGCTCGGCTTCGCGATGGCCACCCGCATCCTGCTGCTGCTCTCGCTCGCCTGGATCATGCGCCTCAGGGAGCCTCTGTTCACGCTGTGGCAGGACATCTCGGGCCGCGACCTGATCCTGATCGTCGGCGGGCTGTTCCTGCTGTGGAAGAGCGTGCACGAGATCCACAACTCGCTCGAGGGCGACGAACCGGGTGCCGGCGGAAGCGCGGGCGGTGCCGCGCACGCCACCTTCGGCGGCGTGATCGTGCAGATCGGGATCATCGACATCGTGTTCTCGCTCGACTCGGTGATCACGGCGGTGGGACTCGCCGACCAGGTGGCGGTGATGGTCCTCGCGATCGTGATCTCGGTGGCCGTGATGATGTTCGCGGCGCGCCCGATCGGCGAGTTCGTCGACCGCCACCCGACGATCAAGATGCTCGCGCTCGCGTTCCTGGTGCTCGTCGGCGTGACGCTGATCGCCGAGGGCTTCGAGACGCACGTGCCGAAGGGCTACATCTACTTCGCGATGGCGTTCTCGGTCGGCGTCGAGATGCTCAACATCCGGATGCGCGACCGGCGCGCGGCGCGGGCCCCCGTGCAGTTGCGCAAGCAGGGGCCCTGACGCGGCGGCACCCGGAGAGCGTCAGGGGATCCTGCCGGGACCCCGGAACGACGGCGACGGGGCCGACCGGGCGCGCCCGTCGCCCCGTCACCAGCGCAACAGCCGCGGCCCGAGGAAGGCGCCGATCACGGCCGGGATCGCCATCCCGATCACGTACCAGACCCCGAGGAACGGCGCCTCGAGCTCGGGGCAGTGCAGCGTGTAGACGAGCGCGCCCACGCCGCCTGCGAGCCGGCCCGCCGTCGCGCCGGTCATCACCGGTCGCGTCGGCGCGAGCCCGCGGATCGCCCACAGCACGGCGACCAGCACCGGGATAGAGACGACGGTGATGTTCAGCGGGCAGGTCTTCCACGTCGAGCCGAGCACCAGCATCGCGCGCATCATCGGCTCGGCCAGCAGCAGCACGACGCCGGCGAGCGCCCACATCGCGAACATCGGCGCGACCATCGCGATCGACGCGCGGCCGAGCGGCACGCCCGGCCGCGCGAGGCGCGCGAGCGCAACCAGCGCGGTGCCCGCGACGCTCGCGGCGAACGCCGCGCGCACCCAGAACATCGGCAGTTTCGCCAGCGCTGCGAGATCGTTGTTCACGCCGAGATAGGTCGCGACGACCGCGAGCGCGCCTATCGATCCGGCCGCCAGCGCGACGACGTAGCGACGCGACGCCGCCCGGGACTGGACCGGACCGGCGCCGGTCGCGAGCGTGCGGATCAGCTCGTCGGTCCTCATGGATGCCTCCGGATCAGTTCCGCGAGCGCCTTCAGCCCGCGGTGGACGCCCACCTTCACGGCCGACTCCGACATTCCTGTCCGCAGCGCCGCCTCGGCCACGGACAGGCCCTCGATCTTGACGCACTCGATCGGCCGCCGGTGGCGGTCCGGCAGCGTCGCCAGGAGCTTCCGGAGGTCGCGTTTCGCATCGGCGGCGTCGTGGTCGGACGCCGCGAACGCGTCGACGTCGTCGTCGAGCGGATCGTTCAACGCGTCGCGCCCCGCGCGCCGCCGCAGGAGGTCGACGTACTTGTACTTCGCGATCGCGTGCACCCACGCGGTCAGCGGCTGCCCCGGATCGTAGGTGTGTCGCTGGTTGTGCACGGCGATCAACGTCTCCTGGACCAGGTCCTCGACCTCGTCGGGCAGCGAGGCGAGCCGCCTGCGGTAGTAGCCGCGCAGCATCGCCGCGAGCTCGCGCAGGCACGATTCGTATGCGGCCGCGTCGCCGGCCAGCGCCGCGAGCCAGGGCCCGCGGACTCGTTCCTCGAAGCTGCCCACCGGGGGCTCTCCTTCCTATTCGCGATCCGGGGTCCGGCGGTTACACCGGCGGCCGTCCTGGATCGCGCCGGCCGCCATTGTGCGGCCGATGCGGGCCCGCCGGTGTAACCGTCGGCCGATCGCCGGCGAACTAACGGCCGGACCGCGACGGGAATCCAGGCCGGACTCCCCGGCGGCCGCCCCCACCACGATCGAAGGAGCCGACCATGCAACATCGCACCGCCGCCGCCGTCCTCGCCCTCGCCGCGCTCGCCTCGGGCGCCGCCCTCGCGCAAGGCATGGACAAGAAGGACCAGGCCATGCCGAAGCCCGAGATGGAGAAGTGCTACGGCGTCTCGATGGCCGGCAAGAACGACTGCGCCGCCGGCCCCGGCACGACCTGCGCCGGCACGTCGAAGGTCGACTACCAGGGCAATGCCTGGAAGTTCGTGCCCAAGGGCACGTGCTC
>JAKLIE010000218.1 GCA_022709775.1 Pseudomonadota bacterium | reverse complement strand
AGATCGGCCGCCGCCACATGCCCCTCAACGCGGTGTTCCAGAACGGGCCGAACTCGGGCAGGGACGTGTTCATCCCGATGGACTGGGTGATCGGCGGCCAGCCGATGATCGGCAAGGGCTGGCGGATGCTCATGGAGTGCCTCGCGGCAGGTCGCGGAATCTCGCTGCCGTCGTCGAACACCGGCATGTCGATCCTGGCGGTGCGCGCCGTGGGCGGCTACGCGCGGGTGCGCACGCAGTTCAAGACCGCGATCGGCAAGTTCGAAGGCGTCGAGGAAGCGCTGACCCGCATGGGCGGCAACCTGTACATGATCGACGCGACGCGCACGCTCACCGCCGCCGCGATCGACCGGGGCGAGAAGCCGTCGGTGATCTCCGCGATCGCCAAGTACCACATCACGGAGCGCGCGCGGCAGACCATCAACGACGGCATGGACGTGATCGGCGGGAAAGGCATCTGCATGGGGCCGTCGAACTTCCTCGGCGGCGCGTACATGCAGCACCCCGTGGCGATCACCGTCGAGGGCGCCAACATCCTGACGCGCAGCCTCATCATCTACGGCCAGGGCGCGATCCGCTGCCACCCGTACGTGCTGAAGGAGATCGAGGCGACGCGCGAGGGCGATCCGGCGAAGGCGTCGGCCGCGTTCGACGAAGCGCTGTTCGGCCACGTCGGCTTCGTCGTGTCGAACCTCGCGCGCACGCTCGTCACGGGCCTCACGGGGTCGCACTTCGTGCGCGTGCCCGACGGCGTCGCGCCCGGGATGCGGCGCTACTACCAGCAGCTGACGCGATTCTCGGCCGCGCTCGCCTTCCTGTCCGACGTCTCGATGGGTGTTCTGGGGGGCGCGCTGAAGCGCAAGGAGAAGCTCTCGGCGCGGCTGGGCGACGTGCTGTCGTCGCTGTATCTGTGTTCGGCGACGCTCGCCCGATTCGAGCGCGACGGTCGGCAGGCGGACGACGCCCCGCTCGCGCACTGGGCGATCTGGGACTCGATGTTCAGGGCCCAGAGCGCCTTCGAGGGCGTGATCTCGAACTTCCCGAACCGCCTGATCGCCGCCGTCGTTCGCCGCATCGTGTTTCCGCTCGGTCGGCCCTACGTCGTGCCGTCCGACAAGCTGGGCCACGAGGTCGCGAAGATCCTGATCGCGCCGTCCGCCGCGCGCGACCGCCTCACGGCGCCGATCTTCGTCGCGACCGCCGACGACGATCCGGTCGCGCAGATCGAGCGCGCGCTCGCGGCGACCGTCGTCACCGAGCCGATCGAGGCGAAGCTCCGCGCCGCCTCGAGGGCCGGGACGTTCAGCCTCGCGCTAGCGCCGGGCGAAGGCGTGGAGGCGCTCGCCGGCCGGGCGGTTGCAGCCGGCGTGATCGAGGCGGCCGAGGCGCGCACGCTCGTCGAGCAGCGCGCGCTCGTCGCGAAGGTGATCCGCGTCGACGACTTCGCGCCCGACCTCGGCACGAGCCTGCTCGACGTGTCGCTGCCGGGCGAGCCCGCGAGCGCGACGGCGTCGCCGACGCCGGCCCGCGTCCACAAGGCCGCGGCGTGACGGGGAAGACACGATGAACCACGAACCGGTCTACATCGTCGACGGCGCGCGAACGCCGTTCCTGAAGGCCCGCAACCGGCCCGGGCCGTTCGCCGCATCCGACCTCGCCACCGCGGCGGGACGCTCCCTGCTGCTGCGCCAGCCGTTCGCGCCGACCGACGTCGACGAGGTGATCCTCGGATGCGCGGCGCCCTCGCCCGACGAGGTCAACATCGGCCGCGTCGCCGCGCTGCGCATGGGCTGCCGCCACAAGGTTCCCGCGTGGACCGTGATGCGCAACTGCGCCTCGGGTATGCAGGCGATCGACTCGGCGATCGCGCAGATCCGCGCGGGCCGGTCGAACCTGGTGCTGGCCGGTGGCGTCGACGCGCTGTCGCGCGCTCCGCTCCTGTTCTCGGACGCGATGGTCCACTGGCTCGCGAGCTGGTACGCGGCGAAATCGACGGGCCAGCGGGCCGCGCTGCTCGTGAAGTTCCGTCCCCAGCACCTGGCGCCGATCATCGGGCTCATGAAGGGCCTCACCGACCCGATCGTGGGGCTGCTGATGGGGCAGACGGCCGAGAACCTCGCGTTCCGTTTCGGCATCACGCGCGCGGAGATGGACGAGTGTGCGGCCGAGAGCCACCGCCGCGTGCTGGCCGCGCAGCGCGAGGGGCACTTCGCGCGGGAGATCGTTCCGCTCTACGACCATGCGGGCAGGCTCTACGCGGCCGACGACGGCGTGCGCGAGGACTCGACGCCCGAGAACCTCGCGAAGCTGAAGCCGTTCTTCGACCGCAAGTACGGCAACGTGACGGCCGGCAACAGCTCGCAGGTGACCGACGGCGGGACGTGGCTGGTGATCGCCTCCGAGCGCGCGGTCGAGAAGCACAGGCTCGTGCCGCGCGCGCGGATCGTCGACACGCAGTGGGCGGGCCTCGACCCGGCGCAGATGGGGCTCGGCCCCGTGCACGCTGCGACGCCGATCCTCCAGCGCCACGGACTCGCGCTGAACGACCTCGACGCGTGGGAGATCAACGAGGCGTTCGCGGCGCAGGTGATCGCCTGCCAGCGTGCGTGGGAGAGCGACGAGTACTGCCGGACCGAGCTCGGCCTGCCGGGCGCCCTCGGTTCGATCGACCCGTCGAAGCTAAACGTCGACGGCGGCGCGATCGCGCTCGGCCACCCGGTCGGCGCGTCCGGCGCGCGCATCGTGCTGCACGTGCTCGAGACGCTGGAGCGCACGGGCGGCAGGCGAGGCATGGCCGCGATCTGCATCGGCGGGGGGCTGGGCGGCGCGACGATGGTCGAGAGGATGACGCAATGAACGCGCGCGACGAGACGACTCAGATCCATCCGGCCACCGCGGCACGCTCGGCGCTTCGCCACTGGCGGCTCGAGCGCGAAGCGGACGGCCTCGCGACGCTCGTGTTCGACCGGGCGGACGCGAGTACCAACACGCTGTCGGCGGCCGTGCTCGTCGAGCTGAACACCGCGCTCGACCTCCTCGATCGCGACAAGCCGCGGGCGCTCGTGATCCGCTCCGGCAAGACGAACGGCTTCATCGCCGGCGCCGACGTCGACGAGTTCGGCGAGATCTCGACCGAGGAGGGCGCACTCGCGCTCGTCCGCCGCGGCTGGGACACGTTCGAGCGGCTCGCCTCGGTGCCGTACCCGACGCTGGCCCTGATCCGCGGCTTCTGCCTGGGCGGCGGGCTCGAGCTCGCGCTCGCGTGCCGCTACCGGGTCGCGGTCGACGACCCCGGAACGCGCATGGGTCTGCCCGAGGTGATGCTGGGGATCGTCCCCGGCTGGGGCGGCATCAAGCGGCTCCCGCGGCTCGCCGGCGGCCCCGCGGCCCTCGACATGCTGCTCACCGGCAAGACGATCGACGCGCGCAAGGCGAAGAAGCTCGGGATCGTCGACGAGTCCGTGCCGGTGCGCATCATGGAAAACACGGTGCGCGGCGTGCTGAAGGCGCTGCCCGAGCCGCACAGGCTCCCGTTCGCGCTCGCCGCGACGCTGAATCCGCTGGCGCGTCGCGTGATCGCCGGCCAGGCGCAGAAGCAGGTCGAGAGGCGCGCGCGCCGCGAGCACTATCCGGCGCCTTACGCGATCCTCGAGCTGTGGAAGCGCTACGACGGCAACGCGCTCCTGCCGCCGCCGTCCGATCCTGCGAGCATCGTCTCGCTCGTGCGCTCGCCGACCGCGGCGAACCTGATCCGCGTGTTCCGGCTGCAGGAGCGCCTGAAGTCGCTCGGCAAGGAAGACGGGGCGACGTTCTCGCACGTGCACGTCGTCGGCGCAGGCACGATGGGCGGCGACATCGCGGCGTGGTGCGCGCTGCGCGGCCTCACCGTCACGCTTCAGGACCAGAGCGCCGAGCGCATCGCGCCGGCGATGGGGCGCGCCGCGAAGCTGTTCGGCGAACGTCTCAAGGACCCGCGGCGTGCGCGTGACGCGGCCGACCGCCTGATCCCGGACGTGGCCGGCGACGGCGTCGCGCGGGCGGACGTGATCATCGAGGCGATCTTCGAGAACGCCGAGGCGAAGCGCTCGCTGTTCGCGGAGGTGGAAAAGCGGGCGAAGCCCGGCGCGATCCTCGCGACCAACACCTCGTCGATCCCGCTCGAGGAGATCGCCTCGGCGCTCGCCGACCCGTCGCGCCTGATCGGGCTGCACTTCTTCAACCCGGTGGCGCGCATGATGCTCGTCGAGATCGTCGTCGGCGCGACGACGCGGCCCGCGCTGGTCGCGCCCGCCGCCGCGTTCGTGCGCCTGATCGACAAGCTGCCGCTTCCGGTGAAGAGCGCGCCCGGCTTCCTCGTCAACCGCGTGCTCGCACCGTACCTGATGGCCGCCATGCGCGCCGTCGACGACGGCATCGCGCCCGAGACCGTCGACGAGGCGGCGCTGGCGTTCGGCATGCCGATGGGGCCGATCGAGCTCGCTGACACCGTCGGCCTCGACATCTGCGTGGCGGTCGGCAAGCTCCTCGGCGCGAACGTTGCGCCGCCGCGCGAGCTGACGAGGCGGGTCGACGCCGGCGAGCTCGGGAAGAAGTCGGGCCGGGGCTTCTACAAGTGG
>JAKLIE010000217.1 GCA_022709775.1 Pseudomonadota bacterium | reverse complement strand
GCTGCGCCCCGAGAAGATCCGCATCTCGACGGTCGCGCCGTCGGACGGCGCCGACAACCGCGTTCGCGGCACGGTGGCCGACCTGCTCTACATGGGCGACGTCACGGTCTACAAGGTGGAGACCGAAGGCGGGGCGCGCGTCGAGGCGCTGCTCGCGAACTCGCAGAGCGGCCGCACCAAGTTCTTCGAGGTCGGGGACGCCGTCGAGATGAGCTGGGCGGTCGACGCCGGCCACTTCATCGCCGAATGACGGTGGCGACGTTGGGCACGCTGCGCGAATCGCGTTGGGGCAAGTGGGCGGTTGCCGGACCGCCGCTCCTCTACCTCGTCGTCTTCTTCGCGATCCCGACGCTCATCATGGTCGCGGCGTCGTTCCGCTCGCCCGGCGAGTTCGGGGGCCTCGCCCCTCTCGTCGGCGACGACGGCCGGATCGACCTGACGCTCGAGAGCTACGTGCGGCTGGCGGAGGACACCGTCTACCTCGAGGTCTTCCTGAAGTCCGTCTTCTACGCGCTCGCGACGACGCTCGCCTGCCTGGTGCTCGCCTATCCGCTCGCCGCGCTGATCGCGCAGAGCCCGAGGAAGTACCGGGACTTCATGCTGCTCCTCGTCATCCTGCCGTTCTGGAGCAACTTCCTGATCCGCGTCTACGCGTGGATGATCATCCTCGGGCCCAACGCGGCGCTCGCGAAGTCGGTCAACGGCGTGCTCGCGATGTTCGGTGCCGAGCCGGTGCCGCTCCTCTTCAGCTCGTTCGCCGTGCTCGTCTGCCTGGTCTACGTGCACCTGCCGTTCATGGTGCTCCCGCTCTACGCGAACCTCGAGAAGCACGACCGGGCGCTGCTCGACGCCGCGCAGGACCTCGGTGCGAGCGCGTGGCAGCGCTTCTGGCGCATCACCTTCCCGCTCTCGCTGCCCGGCGTCTACGCCGGTGCCGCGCTCGTGTTCATCCCGGCGCTCGGCATCTTCGCGATTCCCGACATCCTGGGCGGCCCGAACGACAGCCTGATCGGCAACCTGATCAAGCAGCAGTTCCTGGAGACCCGCGACTGGCCGTTCGGCAGCGTGCTGTCGATCGTGCTGACCGTCGCCGCACTGGCGCTGGCCGGGCTCGCGGCGTGGGTCGGCCGGCGCGGAAGCGAGGAGATCGCCCGTGCGTAGCCGCAGGATCGCGCTGTGGACGGCGGCGCTCGTCGCCTACGCGTTCCTCTACGTGCCGCTCGTCATCGTCGTCGTCTACTCGTTCAACGACTCGCGGCTCAACGCCGAGTGGGTCGGGTTCACGCTCGACTGGTACCGCAAGCTCGCGTCGAACGACGAGATGATCGCCGCCGCGGCCAATTCGCTCGCCATCGCGCTGGTCGCGAGCCTCGTGTCGACGGTGCTCGGCACGATGGCGGGCGTCGCGATGCACCGCTACCGGATGCGCGTGCTGCCGGTCCTCGTGCTCACGCCGATCGCGATCCCCGAGATCCTGATGGGCGTCGCGCTCCTGATCTTCTTCGTGATGCTGAACTTCACGCTGGGTCTCGTGTCGGTGGCGATCGCGCACATCGCGTTCTGCATCGGCTTCGTCGCGATCGTCGTGCGCGCGCGGCTCGCCGGCATGGACGAGAGCCTGATCGAGGCCGCGCGCGACTGCGGGGCGACGCCGTGGCAGGCGTTCCTGCGCGTCACGCTCCCGCTGATCATGCCCGGCGTCGTCGCGGGCGCGCTGATGGCGTTCACGCTGTCGATCGACGACTTCGTGATCACCTTCTTCACCGCCGGCGCGGGGACCGTGACGCTGCCGCTCCAGATCTACTCGATGATCAAGATCGCGGTGACGCCGGAGGTCAATGCCGTGTCAACCCTCCTGATGCTGCTGACGTTGTTGCTGATCGTCGCGGCGACTCGAATCTCGCCGAGCCTGCTTCGGACCCGATAGGAGCCCCCCCGATGGACAAGCGCACGTTCGCCGCCTCGCTCGTCGCCCTCGCGGCCTTCGCCCTCCCGGCGGCCGCGGCCGACAAGCTGCACCTGTACAACTGGAACAACTACATCGCGCCCGAGACGGTCAAGCGCTTCGAGGCCGAGTGCAGGTGCGAGGTCGTCCAGACCTACTACTCGGACAACGAGGAACTGCTCGCCAAGCTCGCCGCCGGGGCGAAGGGCTACGACATACTGGTGCCGACCGGCAACACGGTCGAGGCGCTCATCAAGGGGGGGCAGCTGCAGCCGCTCGACAAGGCGAAGCTGCCCAACTTCGGGAACGTCGACCCCGCGTATCTGAACACGTCGTTCGATCCGGGCAACAGGTTCTCGGTGCCCTACGCGATGTCGACGACGATCCTCGGCTACAACGACGTCAAGATGAAGGAGCTCGGCGTCCCGACGAACACCTGGGCCGCGATCTTCGACCCGACGTTCCTCGGGAAGGTGAAGGGGCGCGTGACCGTCCTCGACAGCGCGTCCGAGCTCTTCGCCGCCGCGCTGATCCATCTCGGCTACTCGGCCAACGACACCGACGAGAAGCACTGGCGCGAGGCCGCCGACCTCGTCAAGAAGGCGAAGCCCTACTGGGCGGCGTTCAACGCCTCTTCCTACATCAAGGAGCTGACCGTGGGCAACATCTGGCTCGTCCACGGCTACTCGAACGACATCTTCCAGGCAAACCAGGACGCGCAGGCCGCCGGCCGGCCGTTCAGGATCGTGCAGGGGATGCCCAGGGAGGGCGCGGTGCTCGCCGTCGACAGCATGGTGATCCACAGGAGCGCGCCGCGCCCGGACCTCGCGCACAAGTTCATCAACTTCATGCTCGACGGCAGGAACTCGGCCGAGCTCACCAACCTGATCGGCTCGGGCAACCCGAACCTCGCGGCGGCGCAGTACATCAAGCCGGAGCTGAAGGCGCTGCCGGCGGTGTTCCCGCCGAAGGACGTCGCGGCGAGACTCGTGCAGCTGAAGGAGCTGACGCCCGCGCAGCGCCGCCTTCGCAACCGGCTCTGGACCGAGATCAAGGCTTCGCGCTAGGGCATCAGGAATCGGAAGCCAGGGATCCGAGGCGGCGACGTCTCGCGGGGCGGCGCGTCATGCGCCGGGAGCGATCCGGAACCGGTCCCATGCGGGGCTCGCCTCCGGTGTCAGGCACGTGCCGGGTACGTGCCTGACACCGGAGGTTCCGGCGTGCGATGATTTCCGCATGCCGGCCACCCCGCCGATCAGGGTCGAGCGCCTGTCGCCCTCGTCGCGCGACGACTACCTCGCGTTCTTCGACCACGAGCGCGGGCCCGCCTTTTCCGACAACCCGGAGTGGGCGCGCTGCTACTGCCAGTTCTACCGCGTCCCGCGCGCGCTCGACTGGCAGGCCTTCACGGCGGGCGAGAACCGCGTCGCGGCCGCCGCGGCGATCGACTGCGGCGAGGCGGAGGGTTACCTCGCGAGAACGGAGCCGATCCCCCCCGACGCTCGCGACGCGAGCCTTCCCCCCGAGGGGGGCCGCGCCCTCGGGGCGGCCCATCGGGCGCAGGTTGTGATCCCCCCCGACGCTCGCGACGCGAGCCTCCCCCCCGAGGGGGGCCGCGCCCTCGGGGCGGCCCATCGGGCGCATGGTTCGGTCGTCGGCTGGATGCACGCGGCGCCGCGCCACAAGCTCCCGCACTGCTTCGAGCGCATGAAGTTCGCGCCGCCGTCGGTCGAGGTGGCGGCGCACGAGGTTGCGGTGATCGTCTGCTTCGTGATCGCGCCCGCCTGGCGCCGGCGAGGCGTCGCTTCCGCGCTCCTCGACTTCGCGCTCGCCGACTTCGCGGCGCGCGGCATCGCCGTCGTCGACGCGTTCCCGTTCAAGGTCGGCGACGGCACCTCGCCGGCCGACCACTATCACGGCCCGGCCGCGCTCTTCGCGTCGCGCGGGTTCGTGCCGATCGCCGACCATCCGGACCTCACGGCGGTGCGCAGGCGGCTCGTCCCGCGCACGGGCGCAACGAGCCCGCCGTGAACACCCCCACCGGAGGGGCGACGAGGGCGGCAGGCGGCCCGGGGAACCCTTCCTCCCGCCTCCCGCACGCGCTGGCGCTGCTCTACGCGCTCGCGATCGCGTACGCGAGCCTGCAGCCGTTCGGCGACTGGATCGCGCCGCCCGGGGACTCGCCGTTCTGGCTCTTCTCGCCGGGTCGAGCGCGCTGGCTGCGCTACGACGTCGCCGCGAACGTGATCGCATACCTGCCGCTCGGCGCGTTCGTCGCGCTGATCCCGCGCCGCGCCGCGCCGGCGATCCGCGTCGCGCTGGGCGTCGCCGCCGGGTTCGCCCTGTCGTTCGCGATGGAATCGCTGCAGGCGTGGATGCCCCCGCGCGACGCGAACGTCGTCGACCTCGTCTCGAACACCGCGGGAGCATTCGCCGGCGCCGCGCTCGCGACCGCGATCGCACGGCGCCCAGATGCCCGCGCGACGCTCTCGGCATGGCGGCGGAACCTGTTCCTTCACGGCGCGCTGGGAGACGTGGGCCTCGCGCTCCTCGCGCTGTGGCTGGCCGCGCAGCTCAATCCGGCGATTCCGCTGTTCGCGATCACGTTCGACCAGGCGCCCGATCGCATCTTCGCGGGCGCGTCGCAGGCCACGGACTCGGCGGTCACCGTCATCGAGGCCGCC
>JAKLIE010000216.1 GCA_022709775.1 Pseudomonadota bacterium | reverse complement strand
GCGCGCCGAACGCGCCGGCAGGGTAGCCGGACACGGCGCCGGCGTCGAGGCGCAATCGGCCCGGGGCCGCGACTTCGGCCGCGACGTCGCGGCGGGCCGCCCTCAAGGCCGGCGCGGCTTGCGCGGCGCGTTCGCGAATGCGCGGTCGTAGATCGGCCGGGGCAGCGCGCGCAGGAGGCGACCCACGAGCGCCATCGGCCAGGGCAGCACGTGGAAACGCTTGCCGCGCGAGATCGCGCGCGCGATCGACGCCGCGGCGCGATCGGCGTCCATCAGGAACGGCATCCGGTACGGGTTCCCCGCGGTCATCGGCGTCGCGACGTAGCCCGGGCACACGGTGACGACGCGCACGCCGCTCGCGTGCAGTTCGACGCGCAGGCTCTCGAGCAGCCTGATCGCCGCGGCCTTCGACGCCGAGTACGCCGACGCGCCCGGCAGGCCGCGGAAGCCCGCGACGCTCGCGATGCCGACGAGCGTGCCGCGCCCCGCCGTGCGCATCGGTGCGACGAACGGGTGGAACGTGTGGACGATGCCCGCGACGTTGGTGTCGAACACCGCGCGGAACGCGTCGAGGTCGTCGGCGTGCTCGACGAGCGTGCCGCGCGAGACGCCGGCGTTCGCGACGACGATGTCGGGCATGCCGTGCGTCGCGACGAAATCGCGCGCGGCGGCGATCATCGCATCCGCGTCGCGCACGTCCGCCGCGTAGGTCGAGACCGGCGCGGGCGAGAGCGATCGCGCGACGCGCTCGAGCTCGCCCGCCCGCCGCGCAACGAGGCCCAGCGTCGCGCCGCGCTTCGCATAGTGCCGCGCGAGCGCCTCGCCCAGCCCGGACGAGGCGCCGGTCAGGAAGACCCGGAGCGGCGCATCGGCACCCATCGGCGCGCCCGGCGCGCCCGCGTCACTTCGGACGTTCGGCGCGCGCCACCGCGATCGCGGCGTCGAGCGCGCCGGGAACGCGCTCGTGCGTTCCGGCCGTGCCCGACGACACCATGAACTTGCCGTCGACGATGAGCGTCGGGACCGACTGGATGTTGTAGGTCTGAGCGGTCTGCTTGGCGCGGCCGATCTTGCCGGCGACCCCGAACGACTTGTAGGTGTCCTCGACCTTCTTGCGGTCGAGACCCTTCGATGCCGCCCAGTCGAGGAAGCGCTGCTCCTGCGCGAGGTTGAGGCGCGCGCTGCCGTGGATCGCCGCGAACACCTCGGGCGAAAGCTTCGACTCCTCGCCGAGCGCCTCCAGCGTGTAGTAGACCTTGCCCAGGCTTTCCCACGCCGGCTGGAAGGCCACGGGCACGCGGCGGAACTGCACGTCGGGCGGCAGGCGCTTGATCCAGGCGGAGAGGTGCGGCTCGAGGTCCGCGCAGTGCGGGCAGCCGTACGAGAAGAACTCGATCACCTCGATCTTCTTGCCGGTCTCGACCGGGAACGGCTGCTTGAACCTGAGAAACTCCTTGCCCTCGGCGTACTGGGCGGATGCGGGGACCGCGACCGCGAAGACGGCCGCGAAGGCGAGCGCGAGCCGCGCGATGCCGCGGAATCCGGGGAGCGTGAAGGCAGCGGACATGAACGAAGTCTCCTGGAGCGGGCCGCGCAGCGGCCCGGGGTGTGGGCGTCGTGCCGTAATGAACGTCCGGGGCGGCGACCGCGCCGACAACGCGGCGCGGCGCCCCCTCAATACTTGATCACCGCGGCGTCGAAGCCCCGTTGCGCGAGCTGCGCCTTGATGCGGTTGAGCTCGTCGGAATTGTCGTACGGGCCGAGGCGCACGCGGTAGCGCACGCCCTTGTCCGGCAGCGTGCCGGACTGGACCTGCGCCTCCCAGCCCGCCAGCGCGAGCCGGGCCTTCAGGTTCTCGGCGTCCGCCTCCTGCGCGAACGATCCCGCCTGCAGCCAGAACCGTTCGCCGGGTTTGGCGCTTTTCGCGGCGGAAGGTTCCGCGGCGGCGACCTTCTCCGCCGGACGTTCCGCCGCCTTCGGGGCCTCCGCGGCCTTGGCCGCCGCCTTGTCGGCCACCGCGCGGTCGGAACGCTCGGAAGCCTTCTTCTCGGCGGCGATCTTCGGCTCTTCTCCTCCGGGGAGAATCTTGTAGAAGTCGAACCGCGGCTTTTCCGGGGTCTCCGGCTTCGCCGGCCTCGCATCGCGTTGCGCGACCGCCGCGTCCTGCGACTTCGACGGTGCGCCCTGGCGTCCGCCCATCAGCGTCCACGCGACGCCCGCCGCGAGCGCCAGCCCCAGCGCGAGGCCGATGAAGATGCCGAGCAGCGTTCCGCCCGACCCGCCGCGCGGGCCCGCGGCCGATCGCGACACGGGCTTCCTCGCGTGGCGCTTCGCATGCGCGGCGGGCTTCCTCGGCGTCGGGCTGCGGTGTCCTGTCATCGCTCTGCGAGGCTCGGGCGACCCGTGGGTGTCACATCTCGTCCGGCGCGCCGATGCCGAGCACCGACAGGCCTTCCCTGAGCACCTCGCCCGTCGCCACCGCGAGCGCCAGGCGCGCGTCGCGCAGCGTCGGGTCGTCGACGAGGAACCGCTCGGCATTATAGTAACCGTGGAACGCCTGGGCCAGGTCCTTCAGGTAGAACGTGATCTGGTGCGGGGCGAACTCGCGCGCGGCCGCCGCGAGCTCGTCGGGAAAGTCGGCGAGCCGGTTCATGAGCGCCCGCTCGTAGCTGCCCGCGAGCGGCGAGAGATCCGCGCCTGCGTACCTGGCCGCGGCCGTGTCGCGCGCGACGCCGGCCTGACGCAGCACCGACGCGACGCGCGCGTGCGCGTACTGCACGTAGTAGACGGGGTTCTCCTCCGACTGCGATCGCGCGAGGTCGATGTCGAACGTGAACTCGCTGTCGGCCTTGCGCGACACGAGGAAGAAGCGGACCGCGTCGCGCCCCACCTCGTCGATCAGGTCGCGCAGCGTGACGTAGCTGCCGGCGCGCTTGCTGATCTTCACCTCCTCGCCGCCGCGCATCACCGTCACCATCTTGTGCAGCACGTAGTCGGGGTAGCCGTGCGGGATCCCGAGGTCCATCGCCTGCAGCCCGGCGCGCACGCGCACGACCGTGCTGTGGTGGTCGGAGCCCTGCACGTTGATCACGCGCGAGTAGCCGCGCTCCCACTTGGTCACGTGGTAGGCGACGTCGGGCACGAAATAGGTGTAGCCGCCGTCGGACTTCCGCATCACGCGGTCCTTGTCGTCGCCGAACGCCGTGGTCTTCAGCCACAGCGCGCCTTCCTTCTCGTAGGTCATGCCCGACGACGCGAGCCGAGCCACGGTCGCGTCGACGCGACCGTCGGTGTAGAGCGAGCTCTCGAGGTAGTAGTTGTCGAAGCGCACGCCGAACGCCTGCAGGTCGCGGTCCTGCTCCTTGCGAAGCTCGGCCACCGCGAAGTGGCGGATCGCCTCGACGTCGTGGAGGTCGTGCCCGACCTCGTCGAGATAGCGCTGCGCCAGCTCCCGGATGTACTCGCCGCGGTATCCGTCCTCGGGAAACTCGCCCGACTCGCCCAGGATCTCCTTGGCGCGCGCGCGAACGGAGATCGCCAGGTTCTGGATCTGCTGGCCCGCGTCGTTGTAGTAGAACTCGCGCGTCACCGACGCCCCCTGCGCCTCGAGCAGCGACGAGATCGCGTCGCCGAGCGCCGCCTGCCTGCCGTGGCCGACGTGCAGCGGCCCGGTCGGGTTGGCCGACACGAACTCGACCATGATTCGCTCGCCCGCCCGCGCGCGGTTCCGCCCGAACGCGCCGCGCCCGGCGAGGATGCGCTTCACGACCGACTGGCGCGCCGCCGGCGTGAGCCGCAGGTTGACGAAGCCGGGCCCCGCGACGTCGACCGCCTCGACGAGCGCGCGCACCGCCGCGTCGGCCTGCGCGAGCGCGACGAACGCCTGCGCGACCTCGCGCGGCGCCCTCTTCTGCGCCTTCGCGCCCGCGAGCGCGACGTTGGTCGCGTAGTCGCCGTGCGCGGCCTCGCGCGGCCGGTCGAGCTTCACCTCGACGTCGGCAAGCGCGGGCATCGCCGCGCGCGCGTGGCCGGTGAGCAGGCGTTCGAGTTCGGTCTTCGGGTCGGTCACGTCGGTCGTCGGAGCCGTAGGTTAAGCCCGCTATTCTAGCCCGTCGTCCCGCACCGCCGGTCGCGCCGGCTCATAGCGAGATCGGATCGACGTCGAGACCCCAGCGCACGCGCCGCCCCGGATGGGCGGCCAGCGCCGGCAGCCACGCGTCCAGGAAGCGCGCGAGCTCGGGACGGCGCGACGCCTGGACGACGAGTTGCGCGCGCTCGTGGCCGGCGCGACGGGCGAGGAGCGAAGGCACGGGCGAGTGCACCTCGACGTCGGCGCGCGCACGGTCCCGGGCCGCGTGCGCATCGCGTTCGGCGGCGGCGAGGAAGCGGTCGACCTCCTCGCGCGACACCGCCTCCGCCGCGAGCAGCGCGAGGTGGGCATGCGGAGGCAGCGCCGCGATGCGCCGCTCCTCGAGGAGATCGGCCGCCAGCGCGTCGTAGTCGTCCGCGGCGAGTGCGCGGTAGACCGCGTGCGCGGGGAACGCGGTCTGGACGACGACCTCGCCCGGCAGCGCGGCGCGTCCCGCGCGTCCGGCAACCTGGAACAGCAGCGCCGCGAGCCGCTCGGTCGCGCGG
>JAKLIE010000215.1 GCA_022709775.1 Pseudomonadota bacterium | reverse complement strand
CGTCGTCGCGGCGCGTCGGCGGCACCGGGGAGGGGAGATTCTAAAGGACGGCGGCTTCCGGGGCTCAGCCTGGCACGCCGGCGACGAGCACCCAGGTGCCGATCGCGGCGAAGATCGCGGCCGCGACGATCCGGATCGCCTTGAACGGGATGCGGTCGGCGGCGAGCTTGCCCGCGAACACGACCGGCACGTTCGCGATCAGCATGCCGAGCGTCGTGCCGACCACCACGGCGGCGAGCGCGTCGAATTTCGCCGCGAGCATCACGGTGGCGATCTGCGTCTTGTCGCCCATCTCGGCCAGGAAGAACGCGACGACGGTGACGCCGAACACGCCCCACCGGCCCGTCTCGGGAGTGCGCCCGTCGTCGAGCGTGTCGGGCTTGAGCGCCCACAGCGCTACGGCGAAGAACGAGGCGGCGAGGAGCCACCGGAGCACGTCGGCCGGCACCACGCCGCGCACCCAGTTGCCGACCCACCCGGCGAGCGCGTGGTTCGCGAGCGTCGCGACGAGGATGCCTGCGACGATCGGCCAGGGCCGGCGGAACCGCGCGGCGAGCACGAGGGACAGGAGCTGGGTCTTGTCGCCGATCTCGCCGATCGCGACGACACCCGTGGAGACGAGGAGGGCTTCCATGGGGGCGTGGTACCCGGGGTGGGATCTCAGCGGTACCCGGCTCGTGCCTGGTACCCGAGGCGGAGTTCGATCGGGGGGGCTGATCGGCGCCCGGCACGTGCCGGGCACCGGGGGCGTCACGACGCGAACGGGCGCTGGTTGACCGACGCAGGACCCCGAAAGAACCGCGGATTCTAGCAAACGGTCCTGCGCGCCCGGTATGGGAACCCGGGGCGCCCTTCGCCAGGTGGCACAATCGGGGGAATGCGGGAACCCGGGAAGCGGTTATCCGCTCTATCCGACGTCCCGCCCGGGTTTCCCCGGGATCGACCCCCGACCGCGATGCCTTCGACCTTCCTCCCCCCGACGTCCGGGTCCCGAGCCTGGATGGGAGCGGTCGCGCTCGCCGCGACCGTGGCGTCGGCGCTCGCATCGGCCGCGCCGGTCAGCACGCCCAACGTCGAGGCGGAGCTCGTCCCCGCGACGACGGCCGCCGTGCCGGGGCAGCCGGTGACGGTCGCGCTTCGGCTCAAGCACCGCGAGGGATGGCACACCTACTGGCAGAACCCCGGCGACTCGGGCCTGCCGACGACGATCGAATGGAAGCTCCCGCCGGGCGTCACGGCGGGGCCGATCGACTGGCCCGCGCCGCACGCGCTGCCGGTCGGGCCGCTCGTCAACTACGGCTTCGAGGGCGAGATCCTGCTGCCCTCGACGCTGACGGTCGCCCCCGACGCAAAGCCGGGGAGCGAGCTCGCGATCGCCGCGCGGGCGGACTGGCTCGTCTGCAAGGAGACCTGCATCCCCGAGGGGGTCGACCTCACGCTCGCGCTGCCGGTCGCGGCGGGCGCGTCCGCCCATCCGCGGTGGGGGGCGCCGATCGCGGCGACGATCGCGGCGTTGCCCAGGCCCCTTGCCGGCTGGACCGTCGCGGCACAGGGCGAGGGCCAGCGCGTCCGCCTCGCGTTCACCCCCCCTGCGGGCGCCGCGGACCCGGGCAAAGTCCGCTTCTTCCCGTTCAGGGAAGGGCAGGTCGAGGCGTCCGCGCCGCAGGCGCTCGCGCGCGACGGCGCGGGCTACGTGCTCACGCTGCCGGTCGCCCACCAGCTCGCGCCCGGCTTCACGCGCGTCGCGGGCGTCGTGTCCGCGTCGAACGGACTGGCGGGCGCGAAGGTGGCGACGATCGACGTGCCTCTCGCGGGCAGCGTCGTCGCGGGACCGAAGCCGGTCGACGCGACGGCGCCTGCGCTGGCGATCCCGCCCGCGGCCGCGGCGGGGTCGATGTCGCTGCTCTTCGCCGCCGTCGCCGCGTTCCTCGGCGGCATGATCCTCAACCTGATGCCCTGCGTGCTGCCGGTGCTGTCGATCAAGGTGCTGGGCTTCGCCGAACACCACGACTCGCGGGCGACGATGCGCCGCGAAGGCCTCGCGTACGGCGCGGGCGTGCTCGTCACGTTCGTCGCGCTCGCCGGCGCGATGCTCGCGCTGCGCGCGGCCGGCGAGCAGCTCGGATGGGGCTTCCAGCTCCAGTCGCCGGCGGTCGTCACGGCGCTCGCCGTGCTCTTCTTCGTGCTCGGGCTCAACCTCTCGGGCGTATTCGAGTTCGGCCAGTTCGCGCCCTCGTCGGTGCTTAGCTGGGCGTCGAAGAACCGCACGCTCGACGCGTTCGGCACCGGCGTGCTCGCCGTCGTCATCGCGTCGCCGTGCACCGCGCCGTTCATGGGCGCGGCGCTGGGCTTCGCGCTCGCGCAGCCCGCGATCGAGACGATCGCGGTCTTCGTCGCGCTGGGCGCCGGGATGGCGTTGCCGTACGTGCTGCTCGCCTGGTTCCCCGCGTGGCGGCGCGCGCTGCCGAAGCCGGGCGCGTGGATGCTGCGCTTCAAGCAGCTGCTCGCGTTCCCGCTCTACGCGACGGTCGCGTGGCTCGCGTGGGTGCTCGGCACGCAGATCGACGTCGACGCGGTGCTGCGCCTGTCGATCGTGCTGATCGCCGTCGCGTTCGCGCTGTGGGCGTGGCACGTGTCGCGCCTGGGCGCGCGGCGCGTCTGGAAGCTGATCGCGCTCGCGGCGCTGGCCGGCGCCGTCGTCGTCGCGCGCCCGCTGGCGGCGCCGGCGCCCGCGGAGCCGTCGTCGGCGGGTGCCTCGGCGACCGGTGCGGGCGCCTGGCAGGACTACTCGCCTTCCCGGCTCGCCGAGCTCGCGGCCGCGGGGCCCGTATTCGTCGATTTCACCGCCGCCTGGTGTGTCACCTGCCAGGTCAACAAGCGGCTCGTGCTCTCGGACCGGGCACTGATGGACGCGTTCGCCGACCGCAGGGTCGCGCTCGTCCGGGCCGACTGGACGCGCCGCGACGCCGACATCACCCGCGCGCTCGCCGCGCTGGGCCGCAACGGCGTGCCCGTCTACGTCCTCTACCGCCCGGGCAGGGAACCTTTGCTGCTGCCCGAGGTCCTCACCACACGAACCGTGCACGATGCGCTGGCGACCCTCGACGGTCCCGCGCTCGCCCGGACGGAGGCCGCCCGATGAACCAGGACACCACCCGCCGCACCGCCCAGCGCGTCGCCGCCGCCGCGCTCGCCTCGGCGTTCACCGCCATCGCATCCGCGGCGACGCCCGGGTCGGCGGCGCCCGACATCGCCGCGACGGACGCCACGGGGAAGGCCGTGAAGCTCTCGGACTACCGCGGCAAGTACGTCGTGCTCGAGTGGACGAACCCGGATTGCCCGTTCGTGCAGAAGCACTACGACTCGAAGAACATGCAGGGGCTCCAGAAGGAGTGGGGCGCGAAGGACGTCGTGTGGCTGTCGGTGAACTCCACGCGCGAGGGCCACTCCGAGTACCGCACCGGCCCGCAGATGGACGCGTGGATGAAGGAGCAGGGCGGGACGCCCAGGTCGGTCCTGATGGACGGCAGGAGCGAGGCCGGCCGCGCGTACGCCGCGAAGACGACGCCGCACATGTTCGTCGTCGACCCGAAGGGCAGCGTCGTCTACGCCGGGGCGATCGACGACAAGCGCAGCGCGAACCCCGCCGACGTGAAGACCGCGAAGAACTACGTGCGCGCGGCGCTGACCGAGGCGACGGCCGGCAAGCCGGTCACGGTGGCGAGCACGACGCCGTACGGGTGCAGCGTCAAGTATTGAACTTCGGTGCCGGACACCGTGTCTGATACCCCGGAACCTTGAAGGGCGCGGCGCGATCACCGCCGCGTGGGTGAGGCAAAGGGCCGGGAGACCGGCCCTTTGCTTTTCTGCCGCCGGGAGGGCGCAGGCGTGGCGCCGAGAGCCGACCGGTCCCATCGGGCGCTGCTAGAATCGTCCGATGCCCCTCGACACCTGGCTCGCCTTCTTCGCCGCGTCCTGGCTCATCAGCCTGTCGCCGGGCGCGGGCGCGATCTCGTGCATGGCCGCCGGCATGCGCTACGGTTACGCGCGCGCATTCTGGAACATCGTGGGCCTGCAGTTCGGCATCCTGTTCGTGCTGCTGATCGTGGCGCTGGGCCTTGGCGCGGTGATCGCGGCCTCGACCACGCTGTTCACGGCCATCAAGTGGCTCGGCGCCGCCTACCTCGTCTATCTCGGCGTCGTGCAGTGGCGCGCGCCGGCCTCGCCGGTGTCGCCCGATGCCGTGGTCGACGACTCGCACGGGACGCCGAGGCGCCTGATGCTGCGCGGCTTCCTCGTCAACGCGACGAACCCGAAGGGCATCGTGTTCATGCTCGCGGTGATGCCGCAGTTCATCGACCCGCTCGCGCCGCAGCTTCCGCAGTACCTGATCTGCGCCGCGACGCTGTTCTTCACCGACCTCGTCGTGATGAGCGGCTACACGGGGCTCGCGGCGAAAGTGCTGACGATGCTGCGCGAGCCGCACCACGTCCGGTGGGTCAACCGCACGTTCGGCGGGCTGTTCGTCGCCGCGGGGGCGGTGCTCGCGACGTTCCGGCGGGCAACGCCCTAGTCGAAGGTGTCCGACACCGGGGCAGCGATCACCGCGTGAACGCCGCCTCCATTTCTCGGCGGAAC
>JAKLIE010000214.1 GCA_022709775.1 Pseudomonadota bacterium | reverse complement strand
CGGCGGTGACCACGGTGAGGCCCAGCACGTTCTCGCGCATCGTCCCGTAGCGCACCGCGTTCGTGCCCGACGCGCGCGTCGCCGCCATGCCGCCGATCGTGGCGTTCGCGCCCGGATCGATCGGGAAGAAGAGCCCGGTGCCCTTGAGCTCCTCGTTCAGCTGCTCGCGCGGGACGCCCGCCTGCACGCGGCAATCGAGGTCGTCGGCGTTGATCTCGAGCACCCTGTTCATCTGCGAGAGATCGACGCACACGCCGCCGTGGATCGCCGCGACGTGGCCCTCGAGCGACGTGCCGACGCCGAACGCGATGACGGGCACCCGCACCGAAGCGCAGATCCTCACGATCGTCGCGACTTCCTCGTTCGTGTGCGGGAACACGACCACGTCGGGCAGCGCCGAGTCCGCGAGCCCTTCTCCGTGGCCGTGCTGCTCGCGGACCGAGGAGTTGACGACCGCGCGGTCGCCGAAGCGGGTCGCGAGCTCGCCCAGCACCGCGGCGAGGGCTTCGGGAGCCGGGCGGCGGCTCGTGTCGATCGGGGCGTTCATGCGCGGTCCTGCGGATCAGAATCGTGGAATGTCGGGGTGACGGAGCTGGCCGTGGTGCACGTGCATCCGGCCGAACTCCGCGCAGCGCGCGAGCGTGGGAACCCCCTTGCCGGGATTCAGGAGGCCCGAGGGGTCGAACGCCGCCTTGATGCCGTGGAAGCGCTCCAGCTCGTCGGGCGCGAACTGCGTGCACATCGTCGAGAGCTTCTCGACGCCGACGCCGTGCTCGCCCGTCACGGTGCCGCCGACCTCGATGCACAGCTCGAGGATGCGGTCGCCGAACGCGATCGTCTTCTCGATCTCGCCTTCCTTGTTCGCGTCGAACAGGATCAGCGGATGCAGGTTGCCGTCGCCCGCGTGGAACACGTTCGCGCACGCGAGCCCGAACTCCTTCGACCACTCGGCCGTGCGGCGCAGGACCCGCGGCAACGCCTTGCGAGGAATGGTGCCGTCGATGCAGTAGTAGTCGGGCGAGAGTCGGCCCACGGCCGGGAACGCGGCCTTGCGGCCCGACCACAGCAGGAGCCGCTCGCGCTCGTCGCGCGACACGCGGATCGACGTCGCGCCCGACGCGGTGAGCACGCGCCGGATCTCGGACATCTCGGCCTCGACCTCCTCGGGCGTCCCGTCCGACTCGACGAGCAGCACCGCCGCGGCATCGAGCGGGTAGCTCGCGTGCACGAACTCCTCGACCGCGCGGGTCGCCGGCTGGTCCATCATCTCCAGGCCGGCGGGAATGATGCCCGCGCCGATCACCGCGCCGACCGCCGCACCGGCCCTCTCGATGTCGTCGAAAGCGGCGCACGCGACCTGCGCGAGCTGAGGCTTCGGCGTGAGCTTGACGGTCACCTCGGTGATGACGGCGAGCAGGCCTTCGCTGCCGGTGATCAGCGCGAGCAGGTCGTAGCCGGCCGAATCGAGCGACGCGCCGCCGAACTCGACCGGCTCGCCGGTGATCAGCAGGCCGCGCACGCGCCTCACGTTGTGGACGGTGAGCCCGTACTTGAGGCAATGAACGCCGCCCGCGTTCTCGGCGACGTTCCCGCCGATCGAGCACGCGATCTGCGACGAGGGGTCCGGCGCGTAGTAGAGGCCGAGAGGGGCGGCCGCCTCGGAGATCGCGAGGTTGCGCACGCCGGGCTGCACCACCGCCGTGCGCGCGAGCGCGTCGATCGAGAGGATCTTGCGGAACTTCGCCATCGACAGCACGACGCCGTCCCGGTGCGGCAGCGCGCCCCCGGACAGGCTCGTGCCCGCGCCGCGCGCGACGACCGGAACGCGCGCGGCGTGGCACACGCGCAGGATGCCGGCGGCCTGCGCCTCGTTCTCGGGCAACACGACCGCCGAGGGCTGCTCGCGGAAGAGCGTGAGCCCGTCGCATTCGTACGGCTTCGTGTCCTCGGGCGTCGTGAGCAGCGCGGAGGGCGGCAGCAGGGCCGCGAGCTCCGCGTGCACGTGGGAATCGAGCATGGGCTGGACGGCTTCGTGACGTTCCGGCGCCCCGGGGCGCCCTGCCGTCGATTATTCCACAGTCGCGGCCCGCCGCCTCGCGCGTCGCGGATCGCGTTGGCCCGGGTCGCCAAACCGGCGGGCATGACGACGATCGCGCCATTGCCGCTTCGTCCCGGCGCCCTTGCCGGGCTAAAGCTGCTCCAGGGCCTGTTAGCGCTACCGGGACGCTCGCGTGACTCGGGAAACGGCCGCCAGCTAGGCGCTCGCCGCAAGCAGTAGCCGGCCTGCTGCGAGGACGTGCAACGCCGAGGGCGGCCGTTTCCCGAGATCCCCCGGAGGGCCGGTGCCCCGATAGCGCTAGCAGGCCCTAGATGGGCTCGCTGTTCGCCGGGCCCTTCTGCGCGAAGATCCTGGGCGAGTTCGGTGCGGACGTCGTCAAGATCGAGCCCCCGGGCAAGGGCGACCCGCTGCGCAAGTGGCGGTATCTCAAGGACGGCACCTCGGTCTGGTGGCACGTCGAGTCGCGCAACAAGCGTTCGGTGGGCCTGGACCTGCGCAAGCCGGAAGGCCAGGCGATCGCGCGCGAACGGCTTCGCGAACTGGGCTACGGCGACGACGCGATCGACGCGCTCGCCGCGAGCGGCGTGGTCGAGGTCGCGAAGGCGCAGCGGCGGCCCGCCCCCCGTCGCCGGTCGCTCGCGGACGCGGTTCGTCCCAACGTCCGGACGACGGCGTGCCGACGCGTTACGATGGCGCTCCCGACCTCCCGTCGGGTCGGTCCCGGAAGGCATCCCCGGGACGCGCGCCCTCCGACCTCGAAGACACGCCAATGACCGACGCCGAACTCAACAGCCTCCTCACCGTCGCGCTGACCGCCGCATTCGCGGACGGCAGCAAGGACGAGCGCGAGCGCGTACGGATGCGCGAGCTCGCCGCGCGTCTCGCCGGCGATCGCATCGACCTCGCGGAACTCGACCGCAAGGTCCTGCTCGACAAGCCGCCGCTCGCGGACATCGTGCGCCCGCTGTCGACTCCCGCGCAGCGCCGGTACGCCTACGAACTCGCCGTGGCGGTCGTCGACGCCGACGGCGTCCACAACGAGGCGGAAGGCGCGTTCCTGCGCGACCTGGCCTCGGCACTCGGCGTGCCGGCGGATGCCGCCGCCAGGGTGGTGGCCGACGCCGACGCCATCGCCGCGGCACCGGCCGCCGGCGTGCCGGATGCCGCCGCGCGCCCGGCCGAAGGCAAGGTGATGCCCGACGCCGCGGCGCTCGACCAGACGATCCTGAACGCGGCGATCACGAACGCGGCGCTCGAGATCCTGCCGGAGACGCTCGCGTCGATGGCGATCCTGCCGCTGCAGGTGCGTCTGGTCTACCGGATCGGCCAGGCCCACGGCTACGAGCTCGACCAGGGGCACATCAAGGAGCTGCTCGCCGCGCTCGGCGTCGGTCTCACGGGCCAGTATCTCGAGCAGTTCGGCCGCAAGCTCCTCGGCGGACTGCTGGGAAGCGTGCTGGGCGGCATCGGACGCGCGGCAGGCCATCAGGCGGCGAGCTCGGGCATGTCGTTCGCGACGACCTGGGCGCTCGGCCAGCTGGCGAAGCAGTACTACGGCGGCGGTCGCACGCTCGACGCGGCGAAGCTCAAGGCCGCGTTCGCGCCGCTCGTCGAGCAGGGCCAGTCCCTCGTTCAGCGCTACGGCGGCCAGATCGCCGAGCGGGCGAAGACGATCGACGTACGCAACCTGCCCGCGCTCGTCGGCAGGCTCTAAAGGCGGTCCCGGCCGCGCGCGTAACGAGCCGTAACGTTTCGCTGCCGACGGGGCGGGAGTAGCGTGTCGCACATCCCCGCCCCGGTGCCCGGGCGCCCAAGGAGTCCGCGATGCCCGCCATTCCCTTCCGGATCGTCTCCCGCGGCGCGCTCGCGGCGGCGATCTCGGCGCTGACCTGTACGTCGGCGTCCGCGCAGACCGCCGACAAGCCCGCGATGAGCGTGGGCGATGCCTGGGCGTACGCGCAGACGACCGACACGGGCAAAGAGGCGAAGGAGTCCACCTGGTCGCGGAAGGTCGTCGCGGTCGGGGCCGACGGGAGCTTCGACTTCCAGATCGGCGAGCGCGTCCACAAGTACGACGCTTCGGGCAATTACCTCGACCCGAAGGGCGCCGAATACAACCGCACGGTCTACCGGTTCCCGATGCAAGTCGGCTCGGAGTGGACGTACGTGGCCAGATTCGGGACGCAGGTGCTGATGGACCAGCGAGGCAGTTACAAGGTCGTCGCCTACGAGCCGCTCACCGTGCCCGCCGGCACGTTCGACTGCTTCAGGGTCGAGGGCAAGGCCGACGCGGCCTACAAGGCTTCGTACCAGCAGCAGATCAGGGAGACCTACTGGTACTGCCCGAAGGTGAACGGCATCGCGAAGCTCCAGCGCGAGACGACGACGACGTCCCGCGATTCGCCGTCGTCGCGCGAGAAGACCGAGTCGGTGCTGACGCGGTACACGCCGAAGGGCTGAACCGCGACCGGGCGGGCGCGATGCCGGCGCGGACACGCGCCCGGGGCGGGCGCGGTCAACCGGCGAGCCGCCGGGCGAGTCGCGTCCACGGATCGGCCTCGACGAACGCGAGCATGTCGCGAAACGCAGCACGCAAT
>JAKLIE010000213.1 GCA_022709775.1 Pseudomonadota bacterium | reverse complement strand
CATCGAGATCGCGGAAGTCCACGGCGAGCACCAGTTCGAGGTGCTGTCGACCAACGGCGACACGTTCCTCGGCGGCGAGGACTTCGACCAGCGCGTCATCGACTACATCGTCACCGAGTTCAAGAAGGAGCAGGGCGTCGACCTCAAGAACGACGTGCTGGCGCTGCAGCGGCTCAAGGAAGCCGCCGAGAAGGCGAAGATCGAGCTCTCCTCCTCGCAGCAGACCGAGATCAACCTGCCGTACATCACGGCCGACAAGTCCGGTCCGAAGCATCTGTCGCTGAAGATCACGCGCGCCAAGTTCGAGGCGCTCGTCGAGGACCTGATCGAGCGCACGATCGAGCCCTGCCGCGTCGCGATCAAGGACGCCGGCGTCAAGCTCGCCGACATCGCCGACGTGATCCTCGTCGGCGGCCAGACGCGCATGCCGAAGGTGCAGGACAAGGTCAAGGAGTTCTTCGGCAAGGAGCCGCGCAAGGACGTCAACCCCGACGAGGCGGTGGCGGTCGGCGCGGCGATCCAGGCATCCGTGCTCGCGGGCGAGCGCAAGGACGTGCTGCTGCTCGACGTGACGCCGCTGTCGCTCGGCATCGAGACGCTCGGCGGCGTGCTGACGCGCCTCATCCAGAAGAACACGACGATCCCGACGAAGGCGCAGCAGGTCTTCTCGACGGCGGACGACAACCAGGGCGCGGTGACGATCCACGTGCTGCAGGGCGAGCGCGAGATGGCGTCGGGCAACAAGAGCCTCGGCCAGTTCAACCTCGAGGGCATCCCGCCCGCGCCGCGCGGCGTACCGCAGATCGAGGTGATGTTCGACATCGACGCGAACGGCATCCTGCACGTTTCGGCGAAGGACAAGGCGACCGGCAAGGAAGCCAAGATCACGATCAAGGCGAACTCGGGCCTGTCGGACGAGGAAATCCAGCGCATGGTCAAGGACGCCGAGGCGCACGCCGAGGAAGACCGCAAGCTGATGGAGACGGTGCAGGCGCGAAACGGCCTCGACGCGCTGGTGCACAGCGTGAGGAAGTCGATGTCCGAGCACGGCGACAAGATCGGCGCCGACGAGAAGGCGAAGATCGAGGCGGCCCTGAAGGACGCCGAGGAGCTGCTGAAGCAGAAGGACGCCGCGAAGGAGGCGCTCGAGTCGACGACGGAGGCGCTCGCCAAGTCCGCGCAGAAGCTCGGCGAGGCGATGTACGCCCAGGCGCAGGCCGAGGCGGGCGCCGCCGGAGCCGGGGGCGAGGGAGCGGGTGCGGCGAAGGACGGCGACGAGAAGGTCGTCGATGCCGAGTACACGGAAGTCAAGGATCGGAAGTAAGGCGTTTCCGATCCTTTCCTTCCTCGGATAGTCCGTCGCGCTCCGCACGACGGACTATCTGTCCGCGTTCGAGCGGCGCCGATGGCGCCGTTCAACGCGGACGGATCGGTTCCAACCGGCTCGCCCGTGCGCGGTCCGGTTTTTTGTCGTTGGTGAGGTTCGTTTCATTCGCCCGCTCGAACGGGGGCTGACGGGTCGAGCAGGGGACAACGGGGCATGGCTAAGCGCGACTACTACACGGTGCTGGGCGTCAACCGCGACGCGTCCGAGGAGGACATCAAGAAGTCCTACCGGAAGCTCGCGATGAAGCACCATCCGGACCGAAATCCGGACGACAAGGGCGCCGAGGACAAATTCAAGGAAGCGAAGGAGGCGTACGAGGTTCTCTCGGACGCAAAGAAGCGCGCCGCCTACGACCAGTACGGCCACGCGGGCGTCGACCCGTCGGCGGGCTTCGGCGCGGGCGCCGGCGCACGCGGTGCGGGCCCCGAGGGCTTCGGCGGCTTCGCGGACGCGTTCGGCGACATCTTCGGCGAGATCTTCGGCCAGGGACAGGGCCGCGGCGGGCGCGGCAACGGCGTGTTCCGCGGCGCGGACCTTCGCTACAACCTCGAGATCTCGCTCGAGGAGGCGGCGCGCGGCACCGAGGCGCGCATCCGCATACCGACGATGGAGCCGTGCGAGCCTTGCCATGGCACGGGCGCCAAGCCCGGCACGCAGGCGAAGGCCTGCCCGACCTGCCACGGCCGCGGCGAGGTCCGCGTCTCGCAGGGCTTCTTCTCGATCCAGCAGACCTGCCCGAACTGCCACGGCACCGGCAAGGTCATCGCCGACCCGTGCAAGTCCTGCGAAGGCGCCGGACGCATCCGCAAGCAGAAGACGCTGTCGGTCAAGATACCGGCGGGCGTCGACCAGGACGACCGCATCCGGCTCTCCGGCGAGGGCGAGGCCGGCGTCAACGGCGGCCCGGCGGGCGATCTCTACGTCGTCGTGCAGCTCAAGCCGCACGCGGTGTTCCAGCGCGACGGCGCCGACCTGCATTGCAAGATGCCGATCAGCTTTGCCACCGCTGCGCTGGGCGGCGAGATCGAGATCCCGACGCTGGAGGGTCACGCCAAGGTGAAGATTCCGCCCGAGACGCAGACCGGCCAGCAGTTCCGCCTGCGCAACAAGGGGATCCGCCCGGTGCGCGGCTCGGTCGTCGGCGACCTCTACTGCCACGCCGAGGTCGAGACCCCGGTGAAGCTGACGGCGAGGCAGAAGGAGCTTCTGCGCGAATTCGAGGCGATCAACCAGCAGGATCCCGCCGCGCACAGCCCGAAGCAGAAGACGTTCTTCGACAAGCTGAAGGAATTCTTCGGCTAGGCGTCCCGACGTCGCGCGCGACGGCACCTACCCGATCGGTCCTGTCGGCGGCCCCCTGAGCACGGACTACGACGTCGTCGTGATCGGCGCCGGCGCCGCCGGCATGATGTGCGCGGCGACGGCCGGCCAGCGCGGGCGGCGCGTGCTGCTGATCGAGCACTACCATCGCGTCGGCGAGAAGATCCGGATCTCGGGCGGCGGGCGCTGCAACTTCACGAACGCCGGTGCCGGGCCCGCGAGCTACCTGTCGCAGAACCCGGACTTCTGCCGCTCCGCGCTCGCCCGCTACGGGCCGCGCGACTTCCTCGCCCTCGTCGGGCGTCACGGCATCCGCTGGCACGAGAAGAAGCTCGGCCAGCTCTTCTGCGACGATACCGCGCTCGACATCGTCCGGATGCTGCGCGCCGAATGCGACCGCGGCGGCGTCGAATGGCGCCAGCCTTGCCCGGTCGACGGCGTGACGCGCGAGGGCGGCCTCTGGCGCGTCGACACGCCGCAGGGCCCGGTGCGCGCCGCCGCGCTCGTCGTCGCCACGGGCGGTCTCACGGTGCCGGCGATCGGCGCGACGCCGTTCGGTTACCGGCTCGCCGCGCAGTTCGGGCTGCCGGTCGTGCCGACGCGGCCGGCCCTCGTCCCGCTCGCGTTCGCGCCCGACGCGCTCGAACGCTACGGCGACCTGTCCGGCGTCTCGACCGACGTCGAGATCTCGTGCGGCGGCGGCCGGTTCCGCGAGAACCTGCTCTTCACGCATCGCGGGCTCTCGGGTCCGGCGATCCTGCAGATCTCGTCGTACTGGGACGGGCGCGAGCCGCTCGCGATCGACCTGCTGCCCGGCATCGACGCCGGGCGCTGGCTCGCGGAGCACGCGCGCGCCGCCGCGAGACTCGACTCGCTGCTCGCCGAACGGCTGCCGAAGCGCTTCGCGCAGCAATGGTGCGTCGCGCATCGCGTCGCGAGGCCGATGAAGGAGCTGGGCGCGTCGCGGCTGCGCGACGTCGCCGCCGACCTCGCGTGCTGGCGCGTGCTTCCGTCCGGCACGCTGGGCTACGCGAAGGCCGAGGTGACGCTGGGCGGCGTGGACACGCGCGCGCTCTCGTCGAAGACGATGGCGGTGCGCGACGTACCGCGACTCCACTTCATCGGCGAGGTCGTCGACGTGACCGGCTGGCTCGGCGGATACAACTTCCAGTGGGCGTGGTCGTCGGGTCATGCGGCGGGCGAGGCCGTCTGACGGCATCCCTCCGGGTCACGCGCCGCGCCCTCCGGGGGGTGCGGGACTCGGGGCCGCCCTGCGATCGCCTGCGGGCGCATCGGCCGTTCCCGGGCCCCGATGCCGCAGATGCTACGCTCGCGCGCATGAAGCGCACGCTGCTCGCGAGAAATGCCGACGTGCTCGTCACCATGGACGCCCGCCGCCGCGAAATCCGGGGCGGCGGCGTCTACGTCGAAGGCAACGCGATCGCGGCGGTGGGCACCCCGGACGAGCTGCCGCCGACCGCCGACGAGGTGCTCGATCTCGCCGGGCACGTCGTGCTGCCGGGGCTCGTCAACACGCATCACCACATGTACCAGACGCTGACGCGTGCGATGCCGCTTGCGCAGGACGCGGAGCTGTTCGACTGGCTCACCGCGCTCTACCCGGTCTGGGCGCGTTTGACGCCCGAGATGATCCGCGTGTCCGCGCGGACCGCGATCGCGGAGCTGCTGCTGTCCGGCTGTACGACGACGTCCGACCACCTGTACGTCTTCCCCAACGGCAGCCGCCTCGACGATTCGATCGAGGCTGCGGCGACGACGGGCATCCGCTTCCATCCGACGCGCGGAAGCATGAGCGTGGGCACGGGCCGGGGCGGCCTGCCGCCCGATGCGCTCGTCGAGGACGAGGACGCGATCCTCGCCGACACGCGCCGCGTGATCGAGGCCTGGCACGATCCGGCACGCCACTCGATGCTGCGCGTGGGAGTCGCGC
>JAKLIE010000212.1 GCA_022709775.1 Pseudomonadota bacterium | reverse complement strand
CGCGTTGGTGAGGCCCGTCACCATCACGTCGAACGCGATGTCCACGGTCTCGCCGAGCAGCGCCTGGTTGAGCGGCGCGCCGCCGTTGAACGGCACGTGCAGCACGTCGACCTTCGCCATCAGCTTGATCATTTCGGTCGCGAGGCCGCCGCTCGTGTTCGGTCCGAAGGACCCGAAGTTGATCTTGCCGGGCATCGCCCGCGCCTTCGCGATGAACTCGGCGAACGACTTCACGCCCATCGCCGGCGTCGCGAGCAGGATGAGAGGGTAGCGGTTGACCTGCGTCACGGGAACGAGGTCCTTCGCCGGGTCGTAGTTGATCCTGCCCGCCATCGTCGTCGGCGCGAGCGTGATCGCCGAGGGTGACGCGAGCACCAGCGTGTATCCGTCGCCGGGCGCCTTCGCGACGAGCGACGCCGCAAGCGTGCCCGCCGCGCCGGGACGGTTGTCGACGACGACGGTCTGGCCGAGCGCGGCGCCGAGCCGCTCGGCGACCAGCCGCGCCATCAGGTCGGATGCGCCGCCCGCGGGGAAGCCGACCATCAGCCGGATGGGCTTGTCGGGCCACGCCGGACCCTGTGCGAGCGCGAACGGCGAGACCGAAAGTGCGCCGGCAAGCGCGGCGGCCGCGAGCGCCCGGACCGTCCGGCGGCGCGACGTGAAAGTGCGTTCGTGCATGTCGGGTTCCTCCTGCGTTGGCGGGTCCCGCGGACGGCGTGGCGGCCGTCCGCTCGGCGCACGCGCTAGAAATAGCCGCCCTTGTCGGTGATTTCGGCGATCGACCGGCCCTCTTCGACCCAGCCGAAGATGCGCTCCTCGTTGCCCAGGATCTCCTCGGCGCGCACGAGTACGTCCATCGCGAGCTCGCGCGGCACGCACACCGCGCCGTCGAGGTCGGCGACGATCAAGTCGCCCGGACGCACGAAGACCTCGCCGATGCGCACCGGGATCTGGTAGTGCGTAATCTGGCAGCGGCCGAGGCTGCCGCTCGGGCTCTTGTACCGGTAGTAGACCGGGAAGTTCTTCGCGAGGATCTGCGCGACGTCGCGGATGCCGCCGTCGACGATCGCGCCGCGCACGCCCTTCGCCACGACGGTGGCGGTCATCACGCCGCCCCACATCGTCCCGTGCGTGTCGCCGGAGGTGTCCCAGACGACGAAGTCGTTGGCAGCGAGCCCGTCGAGCATCTTCCCGCGGATCGTCATTTCTCCGGTGATGCGCGTGTTCGGGCTGCTCTTGACCGTGTAGGCGATGCCCGCGACCGTGCGGTCGCCGCGCAGCGCCGCGAGCGTCCCGGGAAACGCCTGCTCGAGCAGCCCGTGCTCGCGCAGCACGTCGCTCACGATCGCCGCCTGCAGCTTCGCGTAGCGCGCGAGCATCAGCTCGGCGGGGATCGCGAGCGGCGCCGGTGCGCCCGGCTCGTGGCGGGCGATCAGCTTCTCGACCCGGATCATCGCGGGCACGTCGGATTTCGGGGTACGGCTCATGGGGATCGTCGTCCTCCTTCGGTGTCGCGCTTGACAATTCTCATATGTGAGACACAAAGTCTCATATGGAAAACTCTAGCACGGCCTCCGGCTTGGCGCCATGGACGCGGGCACGCCTGCCCTGAGCCGCGGCCTCGCGGTGCTGCGCGCGCTCGCCGGACGCGGAGAGGGCCTGACGGCGTCCGATCTGGCCCCGGTCGTCGGCGCGCCCCGCGCGACCCTGTACCGGATCCTGCGGACCCTCGTGAGCGAAGGCTTCGCCGCCCCGGCTCCCGGCGGGGGCGGCCGGTACGTGCTCGGCCCGGCGCTGCGCACGCTTCGGACGGAGGCGCGCCAGCCGCGGGACCTCGAGCCCGTCGCGCGGCCGGTGATGGACGCGCTGGCCGCTCGCCTGGGGGAGACCGTCAAGCTCGTGGCGCGCGAGGGCCTCGAGGCGGTAACGCTCTGCGTCACGATCCCGCGCCGCGACTCGTGCATCGCCTCGCGCGTCGGCACGCGGATGCCGCTCCATGTCGGTGCGTCCCAGCGTCTGCTGCTGGCCCACGCCCCCGACGCGGTCCGCGATGTGGTGCTGGCGGGGCCGTTGCCGCGGGTCGCGTCGCGCACGATCACCTCCGGCGCGCGTCTCGCGCGCGACCTGGTGTCGCTGGCCGCGCGCCGTCAGGTCGCCGGGCACGACGAGGGGGTCGAGGGGGTGGGCGCGACAGCCGCGCTGGTCGGCGCCGAGGACGGCGAGCCGGTGGCGGCGCTGGTCGCCGTCTACGTGTTCGCGAGCCAGGGCGCCCGTCGGCTGTCCGAGATCCGGAGGCGGACCTCGGAGGCGGCGGACGCGATCACGCGGGCGCTGGACCGCTAGGGGCGTCGGTCCGGCGGCCGGCCGGGAGAGGCGCCGGGGGGACGCAGCACCTTGATCCTTCGGCACTTTCCGGGGTATACTTTCGGGCTTCCTTGCCTCACCCGCCGCAGACGGGGAGGCCGCATCGACGGGTGGCCCCCGGGACGGTCGGTTCCGACCGGACGGGGCTTGAAGCGCTGCCCGGCAACAAGAGACCGAAAGGAGAAGTCTGCATGCGTCACTACGAAATCGTCTTCATCGTGCATCCCGACCAGAGCGAGCAGGTGCCCGCGATGGTCGAGCGCTACCGCACGATGGTGACCGGCCGCGGAGGCCGCGTTCACCGCCTCGAGGACTGGGGCCGGCGCCAGATGGCCTACCCGATCCAGAAGATGCACAAGGCGCACTACGTGCTCATGAACCTCGAATGCGACCGCGAGACGCTCGGCGAGCTCGAGCACGCGTTCAAGTTCAACGACGCGGTGCTTCGCCACCTGATCGTCGCGATGAAGGAGGCGGTCGCCGCCCCCTCGCCGATGATGAAGGAGGAGAAGTCGCGGTCGCTGACCGACAAGCCGGCCGAGAAGGCGGGCGAGCGCGCGAGCGCGCCGGAAGCCCCGGCCGCCGCCTGATACGAACGTGGCCGACGGCGCGCCGGCGACGAACCGGCTCGCGATCGACGCCACGCTCGCGACGCGCGACGCGCTGCGCCACACCCCGGCAGGCCTCCCGGCGATCGACCTGGTGCTCGCGCACCGGTCGGAGCAGAGGGAAGCAGGCGGCGTGAGGCGCGTCGAGTGCGAGGTCGCGGCCGTGGCCTTCGGCGAAATCGCCGAGGCGATCGCGAAGCTGCCGGACGGCGCGGCGGTGAGATGCGAGGGGTTCCTCGCCCGCCGCTGGCGCACCGGCACGACGCTCGCGCTGCACGTCGACCGCATCGAACCGATAGACGATCGAGACCAGAGACCAGAGGAACATCATGCCCCGTCCGTTCAAGGGTAAAGGCAAGGACAGGAACAAGGGAAAGCGCCGCGACCGCGGCAACGCGCTGTTCAAGCGCAAGAAGTTCTGTCGCTTCACCGCCGAGAAGGTGGTGCAGATCGACTACAAGGACATCGACGTCCTGAAGGACTTCGTGCAGGAGAACGGCAAGATCATGCCGGCGCGCGTGACGGGCACGAAGGCCCGCTACCAGCGCCAGCTCGGCACGGCGATCAAGCGCGCGCAGTTCCTCGCGCTGCTGCCGTACACCGACCGCCATTGACCGGGGGACGCGAACATGCAGATCATCCTCCTGGAAAAGGTCGCCAACGTCGGCAACCTGGGCGACGTCGTCAAGGTGAAGGACGGCTACGCCCGCAACTTCCTGATCCCGCAGGGCAAGGCGAAGCGGGCGACGCCGGGCAACATCAAGCTGCTCGAGGAGAAGCGCGCGGAGCTCGAGCACGCGGCCGGCGAGAAGCTCGCGGCCGCGCAGGCCGCCGCGCAGAAGCTCGAGGGCGTCAGCGTCAAGGTCACGCAGAAGGCCGGCGTCGACGGCCGCCTGTTCGGCTCGGTCGGCACCGTCGACATCGTCGAGGCGCTGAAGGCGCACGGCATCAGCGTCGAGAAGTCGGCGATCCGGCTCCCGTCCGGTCCGCTCAAGCACGTCGGCGACCACCCGGTCACCGTGCAGCTGCACACCGACGTGCTCGCGCACATCACGGTGGGCGTCATCGGCGAGACGGCGCAGGCCTGACGCCGGCGCGGCGGGGCAGTGCGGAAGGGCTCCCGTCGAGGGGGCCCTTTTCGTTTTTCGCGGCGCCGCGCTACGATGCCCCGAGCAGGAGGCGGTCCGTGATCTCCTTCGTCGTCTGCAGCGTCGACGCATCGAAGCTCGCGGCCTTCGCGAACAGTCTCGCGGGCGCCGCCGGGGCGGCTGCCTGCGAGCTCGTGGACGTCCGGGGCGCGCCGTCGCTGTGCGCGGGCTGGACGGAGGGGCTCGCGCGCGCGAAGGGCGATCCCGTCGTGTTCTGCCACGACGACATCGAGCTCTTCGCGCCGGATCTTCCCGCGCGCGTCGCGCGGCACCTGGAACGCTTCGACGTCGTCGGCGTGGCGGGCACCGACCGGTGCGTCGGCATGGACTGGTCCGAGGCAGGCATCGAGCACGCCTGGGGCGCGGTCGTCCACGATCCCGGGGGGGCGCCTACGCTCTGCTTCTACGGCGCGCCCGCCGGCGCGGATGCCGTGGGCGGCATCCAGGCGATGGACGGCGTGTTCCTCGCGACCACGCGCGCGGTCGCCCGGGCCGTCGGCTTCGACGCGGCGACCTTCGACGGCTGGCACGGGTACGACGCGG
>JAKLIE010000211.1 GCA_022709775.1 Pseudomonadota bacterium | reverse complement strand
CCCGACGGTGATGGCGGTCAAGTTCATGAGCGACTACCTCAAGGAGAAGACCGGCGGCAAGGACTCGATCAAGGTCTACACGCTGAGCTCGCTGGGCAGCGAAAAGGACACGATCGAGCAGGTCAAGATCGGCGCGCTCGATTTCGTGCGCATCAACGTCGCCCCGATGAACAACATCTGTCCCGCGACGATGGTGCCGACGATGCCGTTCCTGTTCAAGTCCAAGGAGCACATGCGCAAGGTGCTCGACGGCCCGATCGGCCAGGAGATCCTCAAGTCCTGCGAGAAGCAGGGCTTCGTCGGCCTCGCGTTCTACGATTCCGGCTCGCGCTCGCTTTACACGACGAAGAAGCCGGTCAAGTCGCTGGCCGACGTCAAGGGCATGAAGATCCGCGTCCAGCAGTCGGATCTCTGGGTCTCGCTGCTGCAGGCGATGGGCGCGAACGCGACGCCGATCCCCTATGCCGAGGTGTACACGGCGCTCAAGACCGGCGTGGTCGACGGCGCCGAGAACAACTGGCCGTCGTACGATACCGCGCGGCACTACGAAGTGGCGAAGTACTACGCGATCACCGAGCACTCGATGGCGCCCGAGATGCTGCTGATGTCGAAGAAGGTGTGGGACACGCTGACGCCCCAGCAGCAGGCGATCATCCGCGAGGGCGCCAAGCAGTCGGTTCCGTACATGCGCACGCTGTGGGACATGAAGGAGGTCGAGTCGCGCAAGAAGGTCGAGGCCGGCGGCGCGCAGGTCGTCGAGGTCGACAAGAAGTCGTTCGCCGACGCGATGAAGCCCGTCTACGACAAGTTCATCACCGATCCGAAGCTCAAGGAAATGGTGAAGAAGGTGCAGGCGACGAACTAGCCGGCGTTCCGCGAACCGGGGCCCGCGGGCGGCCCCGGGGAGCGAGCCGGTCGCCCGCGCCTCGTCCGGGGTCTGCATGCAACTCTCCCGTTTCTGCGCTCCGCTCGCCAGGTACCTGCTGATGTCGGCGGTGGTCGGCCTGATGGCCATCGTCGCCTGCGTCGCCTGGCAGGTGTTCGGCCGCTACGTGATGAACGACACGCCCACCTGGGCCGAAGCGCTCGCGCTGGTGCTCGTGATCTGGGTGACGATGTTCGGCGCCGCGGTCGGCGTCCGCGACGCCGGGCACATCGGCATGGAGTCGCTGCTGGTGCTGGTGCCCGAGCGCGTGCGGACCCGGATGGAAATCCTGATCCACGCGCTGGTCGGGACGTTCGGCGCGCTGATGGCGTACAACGGCGCGCTGCTCGCCGAGTCGGTGATGGACTACAACATCCCGACGCTCGGCATCCCCGAGGGGCTGAACCACGTGCCGGTCGCGATCGCCGGCGCGCTGATCCTCCTGTTCTCGATCGAGCACATCGTCGCGATCGTCAACGGCACCGAAGTGGAGCCGGCGTGGCACTGACGATCCTCTGTGTGGCGTTCCTGCTGTTCCTGCTCCTCGGCGTTCCGGTCGCGTTCGCGATCGGCCTGTCGGCCGTCTGCACGATCCTGTACGAGGGCCTCCCGGTCGCCGTCGTCTTCCAGCGGATGACGTCGGGCATGACGGTGTTCTCGTTCCTGGCGATCCCTTTCTTCATCTTCGCCGGAGAGCTTATGCTGTACGGCGGCATCGCCGACCGCATCGTCACCTTCGCGAAGAGCCTCGTCGGCCACATTCGCGGCGGGCTCGGCATGTCCAACGTGGTCGCGTGCACGCTGTTCGGCGGCGTGTCGGGGTCGCCGGTGGCCGACGTGTCGGCGATGGGCGCCGTCATGATCCCGATGATGAAGCGCGAGGGCTACGCCGCCGACTACGCGGTCAACGTGACCACGCACGCGGCGCTGGTCGGCGCGCTGATGCCGACGTCGCACAACATGATCATCTATTCGCTCGCGGCCGGCGGCAAGGTGTCCATCGCCGCGCTGATCCTCGCGGGCATCGTGCCGGCGGTGATCCTCACGCTGTGCAACCTGACGGCGGCGTATGCGGTGGCGGTCAGGCGCGGCTATCCGGCGGGCAGGTTCCCCGGCTGGGACATGGTGTTCTGGGCGTTCGTGGCGTCGCTTCCCGGGCTGTTCGTCGTCGTGATCATCATCGTGGGCATCCTGTCCGGCGTGTTCACGGCGACCGAGTCCGCGTCGATCGCCGTGATCTATGCGCTGCTGATGACGACGCTGGTGTACCGCAGCCTGTCGTGGGAGAACTTCCTCAAGGCGGCGGCGAAGGCCGTCAAGACCACCGGCACCATCCTGCTTCTGATCGGCATCTCCGCGACGTTCGGCTACCTGATCAGCCTGTACGGCGTCGCAGAGCTCACGGGCAAGGCGCTGGCGACCGTGTCGACCAGCCCGTGGACGATCTTCTTCCTGGTCAACCTGATCCTGTTCGTCCTCGGCACGTTCCTCGACATGGCGGCGACGATCCTGATCTGCACGCCGATCTTCCTGCCCATCTGCCAGCAGCTCGGCATGGACCCGGTTCAGTTCGGCATGGTCATGCTGATCAACTGTGCGCTGGGCCTCAACACGCCGCCGGTGGGGACCACGCAGTTCGTCGGCTGCGCGATCGGCGGCGTGTCGATCGGCCACGTGATGCGAACGATCTGGCCGTTCTACGGCGCGCTGATCGCCGCGCTCATGCTCGTCACCTACGTGCCCGCCTTCTCGCTGTGGCTGCCGCGCCTCGCCGGATACATGGGATGACGACGAAGCCGGCTCTCTCGCTCTCCACGCTGGCGGGGCTCCCCGCCGCGGTCGCCAGGCCGCGCTACGACCCCGCGTCGGTCGGCGTGGGCATGGTCCACCTGGGTCTGGGCGCGTTCCACCGGGCGCACGAAGCCGTCTACGCCGACGATCTCCTCGCGCGCGATCCGCGATGGGGTATCTGCGGGGTCTCGATGAAGACGCCGCGCGCGGTGGCGCCGCTCGCCGCGCAGGACGGCCTCTACACGCTGCTCCTGAAGGACCCGTCCGGCACGACGGCGCGGGTCGTGGGCTCGGTCCGCGAGACGATGTTCGCGCCGGCCGATCCGCGCGCGCTCGTGCGCAGGATGGCCGATCCGCGCGTGCACGTGGTGACGCTCACGGTGACCGAGAAGGGCTACTGCCACGATCCCGCGACCGGAAGGCTCGACCTCGCGCACCCGGACATCCGCCGCGACCTCGCGCATCCGGGCGAGCCCGTGTCGGCGGTGGGGCTGGTCGCCGCGGCGCTCGACGAGCGACGGCGCACGGGCACCGGCGCGCTCAACGTCGTGTGCTGCGACAACCTGCCGCACAACGGACGCCTGCTGGAGGGCCTCGTCGCCGCGTTCGCGGCCGCACGCTCGCCGGAGCTCGCGAACTGGATCGCGGCGCACGCGGCGTTCCCGTGCACGATGGTCGACCGCATCGTTCCGGCGACGACCGACGCCGACGTCGCCGCCGTCGAGGCGAGGCTCGGCGTGCACGACGCGGCGCCGGTGGTCGCCGAGCCCTGGATCCAGTGGGTGATCGAGGACCGCTTCGTCGGCGCGCGTCCCGCGTGGGAGGAGGCGGGCGCGGAGATCGCCGCCGACGTCGCGCCCTACGAGACGATGAAGCTGCGGCTGCTCAACGGCAGCCACTCGACGCTCGCCTACCTGGGCTACCTCGCCGGGCACGCGACGATCGCGCAGGCGGCCGGCGACCCGCGCCTCGGCCGTTTCGTCGAGCGGCAGATGGCCGAGGAGATCGTGCCGACGCTCGCGAGCCCGCCGGGCACCGACCTCGCGCGCTACTGTGCGACGCTGCTCGTCCGCTTCCGCAACCCGGCGCTGCCGCACCGGACCTCGCAGGTCGCGATGGACGGATCGCAGAAGCTCCCGCAACGGCTGCTCGCCACGGTGCGGGAGCGGCTGGCGGGCGGCGGATCGATCCGGCACCTCGCGCTCGCGGTGGCCGGGTGGATGCGCTATGCGAGCGGCGTCGACGAGCACGGCGCACGCATCGAGGTCGCCGACCCGCTCTCGGCGCGCTGCGCGGAGATCGCCGCGGCGGCGCACGGCGATCCGGTCGCGCTCGCGCGCGGCTTCCTCGGCATCGCCGCGATCTTCGGCGACGACCTGCCCGCGAAGCGTCCGTTCGCCGACGCGGTGACGCGCCACCTCGAGTCGCTCGTCCGGCGCGGGGTCGCCGCGACGCTCGCCGATCATCTCGCGCACGATTGAGCGGTCCGTCGCGCGCCGAACGAAACGCCAGGATGCCCGCACTCGCCCCCCATCCCGACCGGCTGTTCCCCGCCGACCCGGCGGTGCGCGCCCTCGCGCGATCGCTCTACGCGACGGTGGTCGACCTGCCGATCGTGAGCCCGCACGGCCACACCGACCCGCGGTGGTTCGCCGAGGACGCCCCGTTCGCCGACGCGAGCGCGCTCTTCATCACGCCCGACCACTACGTGTTCAGGATGCTCTACAGCCAGGGCGTGAGTCTGGAGTCGCTCGGCATACCGCGGCGCGACGGCGGTCCGGTCGAGACCGACGCGCGAGAGATCTGGCGCACGTTCGCCGCGCACTGGCCGCTCTTCCACGGCACGCCGACGCGCCTGTGGCTCGACCACGCGTTCTCGACCGTGTTCGGCATCCGCGAGCGCCTGTCGCCTGCGAACGCCGACGCGACCTTCGACGCGATCAACGCGTCGCTCGCGACGCCGGCGTTCCGGCCGCGCGCGCTGTTTGAGCGCTTC
>JAKLIE010000210.1 GCA_022709775.1 Pseudomonadota bacterium | reverse complement strand
GCGTGGAAGCCGTAGGGATTCGCCAGTGCGAGGAGCAGCGCCTGCACGTAGATCCGCTCGGGCGTCGCCTCCGACACGTCACCCGGGATCGTCGCCAGGTGCACGCCGCGATCGCGCGCGTACGCGTAGACGGCGTGCGCGTCGATCCACGTGTTCGCGGGCACCGGCGAATACGACTGGTAGGACGCGGCGAGCACGCGCGCGAAGCACTGGAGACAGCGATGGACGAGCGCGCTGGCGAGCCGCGCTCCGCCGAGCGAGATGCGCTTGCCGGCCTCGTTCGCCAGCAGGTGCTTGAACGCCGTCGAGAGTTCCTGCGCGAGCGTGAGGGCGGCCTTGGCCGCCTCCAGCGGCGCGCCGGTGAGCGGATGCGAGGCCTGGAGCACCTGGCGCTCCAGGCGCGGCCAGAGCTGGTTCGCCGAGGACCAGAAGGCTTCGGCGAGCTCCATCCTCCGCGAGTCGCTCATCCCGACGCGGTTGGTGGCGGCCAGCGCGTCGCCGATCAGCTGCGCGGCCGTCACCGGATCGCGCTTGACGGCGTCCGCCAGCCACCGCGACACGTGCGCGACGCGCGTCTCCGGCGGGTTCGCCGGGTGCGTTTCGAGCTTGGGGAGCGTGAGGGCGAGGGACATGGCGCGAGGGGTGGCGGGATTGTAAGCGATCGTCCCCGCGCCGCCCTTCAGCCGCGGCCGGCCGGCGAAAGCGTCAGGAACCGCGCTCCGTCCGCATGGAGAAAGGCGTCGAGCTCGTCGCGCCGGGCCATCGCGTCGTCGTAGCCCAGCTTGAGGAGCGTCCTGACGTAGCCCGGCTCGAAGAGCAGGTACGAGGTGAGATTCGCGCCGGTGCCCTGCGTGCTTCCGAAGCCGCGCATCAGGTAGCGCACGCCCGCAGGCAGCCGCGAGGCGTGGCTCATGGCGGTCTCGCCGAGGTCGCGCGAGGGGGCGAGGACGAATGCGTCCACGTGGCCGAGCCGGATGCCGCGACGCGCGAGTTCGTCGGCCGGGACGACGCTCGCCAGCCGGTTGAGCTGGTGGAGCCGCTCGAGGTCGGCGCCCAGGTTGTCGAGGAAGATCGTCGAGAGCGCGTGGCCGGCGGTCTGCGCGAAGGACGGGTAGCGCGGATGTGCGAGCGACTTCGCCTGCTGGCCGGCGAACTGGCCGATCGACAGCACGAGCACCCGCCGCGCGCCGAGGTGGAGCGCGGGCGAGAGCGGCGTGAGCTGGCGCACCGAACCGTCCATGTACCAGTCGTCGCCGAGGCGCACGGCCGGGAACACGAACGGGATCGCGGTCGAGGCGAGCAGATGATCGACGCCGAGCATCGTGACCCGGCCCTCGCGACGCGTGCGGCGCCAGGGCGCCGCGGACAGCTGCGCCTGGAAGAAAGTGATCGCGAGGCCGGTCGAGTACGAGGTCGCGTTGACCGCGACCGCTCGGAGTGCACCGGACTTGATGTTCGCGTCGATGCGCGCGAAGTCGATGGCGTCGCGCAGGAGCCCGCCCAGCGCACCGTTGTCCAGCATCGAGGCGGCTTCGTCGGGGCCCGGCCGGCCCGTGAGCACGCCGGCGAGCCAGCGCATGCCGTGGCGGGAGAGCTTCGCGAGGTCGGTGTCGTAGACGTCGCCCGTGCGGACTCGCCGCCACCAGCGCACCAGCCGGGCGACGCCGAGGCGGAAGTCGTCGGCGTGCGCGGCCAGCATCGCCGCGTTGATCGCTCCCGCGGAAGTCCCGCACAGCACGGGAAACGGCAGCGGCTGGCCCCGCGGCACGAGGCGGGCGAGCGCGCGCAGCGCACCGACCTGGTAGGCGGCGCGTGCGCCGCCTCCCGGGAGGATCAGGGCGGTCTCGAAGGGGGCGGGGGCCATGGAGGCGGGGCGGCGCGCGGTGCCGGCCGAGGAGGCAGGCGCAAGGGTCGTGCCGGCCTGGCCGCGACCGTGGCGCCCCGGGCGCCGGCCTGCGGGTCCGGGCGCGCCGGAAGCGGGCTAGCCCCCGGTGCGCAGCGTCCGGTCGAGGATCATCAGCATCGCGGCGGTCGCGCCCCAGATGAACCGCTCGCCATAGGGAATGGCCCAGTAATCGCGGCGGACGAGGCCCTGCATCCGGAAGTGCCTCTGCTGGTTCGCGGGGTCGAGCAGGAACGCGAGCGGCACCTCGAACACGTCCGCGACCTCGACCGGGTCGGGCGTGACCGGGAACGGCGGCTCGACCCAGCCGACGACCGGGGTGACGCGGTAACCGGTCACCGTCTCGTAGTTCGCGAGGTTGCCGAGCAGCGTCACGCGCGTGCCGGGGAGCCCGATCTCCTCGCGGGCCTCACGAAGCGCGGCGGCGCCCGCGTCGGCGTCCTCGGCCTCCATTCGTCCGCCGGGGAAGCTGATCTGGCCGGGGTGATCCTGCAGGTCGGCACTGCGCTGCGTAAGCAGCACGGTCAGTCCCTCGTCGCGATTGACCAGCGGGACCAGGACCGCCGCCGGCGTGGGGTGACCCTCGCGCCCCGGCAGCCTGAAGCCGTCGCTCATGCCGAGCGTGGCATCGGGGGCGGGCCGCCTGAGCTGCGCCTCGAGCCACTGGCGCTGGGCGGTGCGGGGGAGGCGGAACAGCGGGATCGACATCGAGAACGGTCGCGGCGAAGGCACCGTGCCGCCGCACTTGGGGATGATACCGCGGGTGGCGAGGATCCGGCCCGCCGACGCCCGCCTATAATCCCGGCATGTCCATGCGCGGCGTCATCCTGTTCGCCCACGGTGCACGTGACCCGAAGTGGTCGGAGCCGTTCGAGTCGCTCGCCGCGCGGTTCGCCGCGCTCGCGCCGGCCGTCCCGCTTTCTCTCGCCTACCTCGACTTCATGACGCCGGACCTTCCGGCCGCCGTCCGCACGCTGGTCGCGCGCGGATGCGACGAGATCACGATCGTGCCGGCGTTCCTGGGCGTCGGAGGCCATGTCAGGCGCGACGTGCCGGAGATCGTCGAGGCGATCGCGCGCGAGCATCCGCGCGTCGCGCTGCGGATCGCGTCCGCGCTCGGCGAGGAGCCGGCGGTGCAGGACGCGATGGTCCGCGCCACGATCGCCGCCGCACGAGCCTGACCGGTGAAGGTCGCCGTCGTCGGGGCAGGGGTCATCGGACTCTCGACGGCCTGGTGGCTCGCGCGCGACGGGCACGAGGTCACCGTCGTCGACCGCAACGACGGCGTCGCGCTCGAAACGAGCTACGCGAACGGCGCGCAGCTCTCGTACAGCTACGTGGCGCCGCTCGCGGGTCCGGGCGTGCTCCCCAAGATCCCGCCCTGGCTGCTGCGCCGCGACTCGCCCCTGCGTTTCTACCCGGCGCTCGATCCGGAGCAGTGGCGGTGGCTCGTGCGCTTCGTGTTCGCGTGCAACCGCGACCAGAGCGAGGCGACGACGCGCCGGCTGCTCGGCCTTTCGTTCTACAGCCGGCGGCTGATGCACGAGTTCGTGGCGAAGCATCCCATCGAGTTCGGCCACGCGATGAACGGCAAGCTCGTCGTGCACTCGGACGAGGCGGGCTATGCCGCCGCCCGCGACCTCGTCGACTACCAGCGCTCGCTCGGCTGCGAGCAGGAAGCGTTGGGGCGCGAGGCCTGCCTTGCGCTCGAGCCCGCGTTCGGCGACGGCACGCGCGGCCTGGGCGCACGCCTTTCGGGCGGCATCCACACGCCCGGCGAGGAGGTGGGGGACTGCTACCGGTTCTGCGTCGGGCTGGAGCGCCTCCTGATGACGCCCGACGCCGGGGTGCGGTTCGCGCTGGGCACGCAGGTCAGGCGATTCGTGGCGGAGCGAAACCGCATCGTTGCGGTCGACACGTCCTCGGGCCCGATCGACGCGGACGCGTTCGTGCTGGCCGCGGGCACGGCGTCGGGCCGGCTCGTCAAGGGGCTCGGCTGGAGGCTTCCCGTCTACCCGCTCAAGGGCTACAGCCTCACGCTCCCGGTGGCGGGCCGGGTTCCGGGCGTGTCGGTCACCGACTTCAAACGCAAGGTCGTGTATGCGCCGCTCGAGACCCGCGAAGGACCGCGCCTGCGCGTCGCGGGCATGGCCGACATCGCGGGCTGGTCGCACGAGCCCGATCCGGTCCGGCTCGCGCAACTCGTCGCCGAGGCGCGCGCCGCGTTCCCCGACGCCGCGGATTACGACGTGCCGATCGAGCAGATGGCGCCGTGGTGCGGCCTGCGGCCGGCAACGCCGCTGGGCTCGCCGATCCTCGGGCCGTCGCCCGTGCAGAATCTCTTCCTCAACGCGGGCCACGGCGCGCTCGGATGGACGCTCGCGCTCGCGAGTGGTCGCATCGCGGCGGACGCTCTCGCGCGGCGACCGTCCGAAATACCGCTCGCCGGGCTCGGATACCGGACCTAGCGGCGGCCAGGCGAGGGGCAATCGGTGCGACTGCTCGGGTGCATGATCGTTCGCGACGAAGCCGACATCGTCGAGCTGACGATGCGGCACAACCTCGCGCTGCTCGACGGCATCGCGGTCGTCGACCACGGCTCGACCGACGGGACCTCGGAGATCCTGGCCGCGCTCGCCGCCGAGCGCCTGCCGATCTTCGTGACGCCGGACGCGAATCCCAGGTTCCGGCAGAAGGCCATGATCAATCCGCTCGTGCGGCACGCGGTGATGACGACCGACGTCGACTGGATCTTCGTCATCGACGCCGACGAGTTCATCGCCGCGCGGTCGCGCGTCGACCTCGAGTCGACGCTCCGGGGACTGCCGACGGACCGGCATGCGATTCTCGCGTGGCCGACGCGCGTTCCGGTGTCCTTCGACGCGAG
>JAKLIE010000021.1 GCA_022709775.1 Pseudomonadota bacterium | reverse complement strand
GTGATCGCCGACGCGCGCACCCCGACCTGCACCAGCTGCCACGGCGAGAGCGACCGGCACATCAACAAGCCCGAGGGCCAGAAGGAGCGGCCGAAGCCGGACCGCACGTTCTCGAAGAATTCGGAGACGCCCCCCGAGGCGCAGGCGGGCGCATGCCTCGCCTGCCACGAGCGCAGCACCGCGCACCAGTTCTGGCAGGGGAGCGCGCACGACCGGTCGCGCATCAGCTGCTCGAACTGCCACACGACGCACGCGGCGCGCGACCAGGTGCTCGTCCGCCAGACTCAGGCCGGCGTGTGCTTCTCCTGCCACAAGGAGCAGCGCGCGGCGATGCTCCGGTTCTCGGCGCACCCGCTTCGCACCGGCCAGATGGCGTGTTCGTCGTGCCACCAGCCGCACGGGTCGACGGGCGACCACAACCTGATCCGCACCACGATCAACGACACCTGCTACACGTGCCACGCGGAGAAGCGCGGACCGTTCCTGCACGAACATCCGCCGGTGCGCGAGGAATGCACGAACTGCCATAACCCGCACGGCACGAACAATCCGCCGATGCTGGTCGCGCGCCTGCCGCACCTGTGCCAGCAGTGTCACATCGCGCCGTTCCATCCGAGCACGCTCTACAGCGGCAGCAACCTGCCGCCGGCGGCGGGCGCCGACAAGATGCTCGGGCAGAGTTGCGCGAACTGCCACTCGCAGATCCACGGCAGCAACCATCCGTCCGGCCAGCGGTTCACGCGCTAGCGCGCCGGGACGAGGGGACAGACCATGACCACGAACCATCGGACCGCCAGGGCATTCGCGATGAAGCCGCTCGCCGCCGCCGTGATCGCGGCGCTGGCCGCCGGGAGCGCGCTCGGCGAACCGCTCTTCTACATTCCGCTCACGCGCGGCGCCGACATGTCGCGCTACAACGACAACGTCGTCGAGGCGGGGGTCGCCTACTCCGACGAGGATTCGTTCAAGTTCGGCGAGTTCACCGGAATGCGCAAGAGCGAGGCCTATTTCATCGGCAACGCGAACCTGCGCATGAGGCCGGGGAACGACGGCACCTATCTCAACGCGTTCGCCACCAACATCGGGCTGCCGTCGTACGATCTGGGGGGCGAATACGGCAGGCAGGGCAACTGGGGCATCAACGCCAGCTGGCAGCAGATCAACCGGTACCAGTTCGACGACACGAAGTTCATCCACGACGGGCTGGGATCGAACCAGCTCACGCTTCCCGCGGGCTTCGCCGGGCTCGCCGGTCAGCCGCCGACGCAGGCGGCCGCCGTCGAGCCGTTCCTGCGCGAGTACGACGTCAAGCAGGAGCGGGGCATCCTGAAGGTCGGCGGCAAGGCGACGCTGGGCAGCGGCTTCGACTTCACGATCAGCTTCCGGCAGGACGACCGCGACGGGTCCAAGCTCGTCGGCGCCGCGATGGGCAACACGGGGGGCAACCCGCGTGCGGTGATCGTCCCGTACGGGCTGAACGACCGCACCCAGCAGATCGAGGCGGCGCTCCACTGGTCGAGCAAGGACGCGCAGGCCACGCTGTCGTACTGGTACTCGAAGTACGACAACAGCAACTCGTCGTTCACCTGGCAGAACCCGTACAACATCATCAGCGGCTGGGTCGGCGCCTCGGGGTTCCCGACCGGGTACGGCCGCATCGGTGCGATGCCGTCGAACGACTTCCAGCAGATCCAGCTCACGGGCGGCTGGAACGTCACGCCGACGACGCGGCTGAACGGCCTGGTCTCGTACAGCCTGGCGAAGCAGAACGACGCGTTCCTGCCCTACACGATCAACACGGCGGACCAGACGCCGGGCACCTCGCTCTCGGTTCCGAACGCGCTGCCGCGCAGTTCGCTCGACGGCGAGATCCAGAACACGACGGTCGACCTGTCGCTGTTCTCGCGGCCGATGCCGAAGGTGACGGTGAAGGCGAGCTATCGCTATCAGGATCGCAAGAACAACACGCCGGAGGACGTCTACGCGTACGTGGGCGGCGACACCACCAACCAGGATCCGGTGGTGAACGACTCGATCAACAGCACGCGCATCCGGCGCAACCTTCCTCCCGGCACGAAGGAGAACCGGTTCAAGCTCGACGGGGACTACGCGCTCGGGCGCGGAGCGATATTGCGCGGCTGGTACCAGTACCAGAAGATCGACTACGAGAAGGCGGCCGACGAGCTTCGCACCGACACGACGAACAACCAGTTCGGCGCCGAGCTCCGCAAGGTGATGGGCGACGGCTTCACCGGAGCGGTGCGTTACGTGTTCGACCAGCGCCGAGGCTCGGACTACGACAATTCGCGGCCGTACGAAGCCAGCTTCACGAGCGCCGTCACGACCGCCCAGCCGATCCCGGACAACATCCCGACGCTGCGCCACTACTTCGTCGGCGACTACGACAACAACCTGATCCGCGTCGAGGGCGCCTGGTCGCCGACGGAGCAGCTGTCGCTCACCGCGCGCGCCGACTGGTACAAGCGCGACTACAAGGGCCCCGACTGCGGCGGCGGGAACGACCAGGTGCTGGCGCCGGCGCTGTTCTTCCCGTCCCAGTGCCTCGGCCGCACCGAAGCCGTGGGCGAGAGCTACACGATCGACGGGTCCTGGGTCCCGATGGACGGGCTGAACGTGTTCCTGTTCTACACGTACTCGCGCTTCACGACCGACCAGGCGAGCCGGTCGTGGAACAACACGACCGCGCAGGCGGTCAGCGAGGCGCAGAACTGGCAGTCGTCGCTCGAGTACCTCGACAACACGGCCGGTGCGGGTCTGCGATACACGCCGGCGGGCAAGCAGTGGGACATGGGTGCGCAGTACATCTATACCGACGGCACGGGAAAGACGTCGCTGACGCCGGGCTCGGCGCTGACCGCGACATCCGTCCCGGACACCAGCACCCGGCTGGACTCGCTCCAGCTGTACGGCAAGTACGTCGTCAACAAGAACGTGCTGCTGCGCTTCAACTACGCGTACGAGAAGTACCGCACGAGGGACTGGGCGTTCGACAACGCGACGCCGACGTCGTCCAACAACGTGCTGCTCACCGGACACCAGGCGCCCAACTACACGGCGAACGTGTTCGGGGTCTCGGTTGCCTACACGGGCTGGTAGCCCGCGGACGGGATCGCGACCGGGCGGAGCGCGGGGAGGGCCGTAGAGGCCCTTCCCGGCGCGGACTGCGTGTCGGTCCGCGGGCGTGACCGCGCCTGCCGTGCTAGAGTTGGCATCGAATTTGCATGGGTCCCCCCGACCGTTCCGTTGCCGCCGGCGCGTTCGCATCGCTGCCGTGCACAGGGCGTCCGATCACCGCCTCCGCCATGTCTCCCGCTCCCGAACCCGAGTCCTCGCAGGTCGTCGACGTCGTCTCGGACGTCGTGTGCCCCTGGTGCTACATCGGCAAGCGCCATCTGGACGCAGCGCTCGCGACGCTCGCCGAGGCCGGCGAACCCTTGCCGACCGTGCGATGGCACCCGTACGAGCTCAACCCCGGCCTGCCCGCCGAGGGCGTCGACCGCCGCGACTACCTCGAGCGCAAGTTCGGGGGGCCTGCGCGTGCCGCGCAGATCTACGACCGCGTGCGCCGGGCCGGAACGCAGGCGGGCATCGCGTTCGACTTCGAGCGCATCGCGCTGCAGCCGAACACGCGCGACGCGCACCGCCTGATCGCATGGGCGCAGACGCGCGGCGACGCCTCGGCGCTCGTCGAGCGCCTGTTCCGCGCGTACTTCGTCGAGGGCGCGTTCGTCGGATCGCACGAGGTTCTCGCCGCGCTCGCGGCCGAGGCGGGCGAGGATCGCGGCGAGGCGCTCGACTTCCTCGCCTCGGCGCTCGGACACGGCGAGGTCGCGGACGCCGAGGAGCGCGCATCGTCGCTGGGCATCACCGGCGTGCCGTTCTTCATCGTCGACGGGCGCTACGGGCTGTCGGGCGCTCAGCCCGCGGAGGCGATCGTCGAGGCGTTGCGTCGCGCACGGGTGCCGCAGGCGGCGGATTGACGCCGGGCTCGCTGCGAACGACGTCCGGACGCAGCCGGACGCGCAGCTCCGGGTTCCGGCCCACGGCGCGCATCGCCGCGGCGGTGCGCGACTCGACGCCGAGCTTCTCGTAGATCCGCTCGAGGTGCTTCGCGACGGCGCGCGAACTCGCCGGGCGACGGGCAGCCCTCGCCGATCGCCTGCAGGCACGCGAAAGCCGCGCGCAATGCACGTTCCGTCCCGGACATCGAGATCCTCCCGCGCCAGCCGGACCGCACATTTGACGCCTTCGCGGCGCCTCGCACAATCGGCCCGGGCGGGCGTCGCCCCGTCGATCGCGGCCGCAACACCCGGGTCGGACCCTGGGCAGCACCCGGGTCGGACCCCGAACGACGTTGGGTCCGACCCTAGAACGCCTCGTCCCAGGGCAACGACAGCCGCTTCGCGGCGCCGATCATGCCGACCATGCTGTAGGTCTGCACGAAGTTGCCCCACGGCTCGCGCGTCGCGGGGTCGACGTGCTCGGCGAGGAGCCCGTGGCGCGTGCGGCACGCGAGCAGGCGGCCGTAGAGGTCACGCGCCTCGTCGCGCCGGCCGAGCTGCGCGAGCGCGTTCACGTACCAGAACGTGCAGACGACGAACGCGTTCTCGGGCTCGCCGAAGTCGTCGCGTTCGACGTAGCGGAACACGAAGTCGCCGCGCTTCAGCTCCCGGCCGATCGCGTCGACCGTCGACGCGAAGCGCCGGTCGCCGGCGCGCAGGAAGCCGAGCTCGGCGAGCAGCAGCATGCTCGCGTCCAGCGTGTCGCCGCCGGCGCTGGCGACGTACGCGCCGCGCGCGTCGCTCCAGCAGCGCTCGCGCACGAACGCGTGGATGCGCTCCGCTTCCGCCGCCCAGTGCGCGGCGCGATCGCCGAGCCCGAGCCGGCCGGCGATGCGCGCCAGGCGGTCGCACGCGGCCCAGCACATCACCGCAGACCACGTGTGGACGCGCGTGCGGCCGCGCAGCTCCCACAGGCCGGCGTCGGGCTGGTCGTGGAGCGCGACGGCGCGCCGCCCGAGCGGCTCGAGACGGGCGAGGAGCGCGGCGTCGCCCGGATGGGCGAGCCGCTCGTCGAAGAACGCATGCGTGACCGCGAGGATCGCGGCGCCGTAGGTGTCGTGCTGCGCCTGCCGGTACGCATGGTTGCCGACGCGCACCGGACCGATGCCGCGGTAGCCGGGCAGCGTCGCGACGATCCTCTCGTCGAGCGACGATTCGCCGGCGATCGAGTAGACCGGCTGCAGCGGACCCTCGCCGACATTCGCGGCGATCGTCGCGAGGTAGCGCATGTAGCCTTCCATCGTCGCGGTCGCGCCGAGCCGGTTCAGCGCGTCGACGACGAAGTAGCCGTCGCGCAGCCAGCAGTACCGGTAGTCCCAGTTGCGCTGCGAGCGCCGCGACTCGGGGATCGACGTCGTCATCGCGGCGACGATCGCGCCGGTGTCCTCGTCGGCATTGAGCTTCAGCGTGATCGCGGCGCGGATCACGTCCGATTGCCATTCGTACGGGATCGCAAGGCGCCGCACCCAGTCGTGCCACCACTCGACGGTCTCGTCGATCGCACGACGGGCGTACGCCGCCGGCGCGCCGGGGAGGGGCTCGTCGGCGCCGAACACCAGCGTGCAGGAGTCCTCGACGAAGAACGCCCGTTCGTCGGCGATCGCGGCGAGCGGCGCGTCGGTCGTCAGGCGCAGCGTCAGGCCGGGCGCGACGTAGCGAACGTGATGGCTCCCCGTCGTCGTGTCCGGACGCTTCCCGCCCCAGTCGCTCGCCGGGCGAAGCCGGACGACGATGCGCGGGCGCCCCGCGACGCGGCGCACGTGGCGCACGAGCGTGTGCGGGGTGTGGATTCGGCCGTGCTCGTGATGCCGCGGCACGCAGTCGACGATCTCGATCGCGCCTCCGTCGCGATCGACGAGGCGCGTCGACAGGACCGCCGTGTTGCGGACGTAGGATTGCTCGGCGTGCGCGCCGTCGGCGAGCTCGATCGCGAACAGGCCGCGCGCGTCGGCGGGCGGCCGGTCGTCGAGGAGCGCGCAGAACACGGGGTCGCCGTCGAAACGGGGGTAGCAGCCCCAGACGACCGTGCCTTCCGGATCCACCAGGAGGCCGATGCGCCCGTTCCCCACGAGCGCGAGGTCGAGATGCCGCTGCAGGGCGGTCATGGCGCGGGCGGCACGAGCGCCGCGATCCACGCGCGCACCGCATCGACGTCGGGCAGGCGGTGGCGCGCGCAGGTGCGCCCCGCCCCGACCTTGATCGCGATGCCGCCCGCGCGTTCGACGACGCGGAAGCCGGGCTCGTCGCCACGGTCGTCGCCGGCGAACACGGGCCGGCGGCCGGCGAACGGCGGCTCCGCGATGAAATCGGCGATCGCGCGACCCTTGTCGCGTCCGTCGGGGCGCACCTCGACGAGGCGCTTGCCGCCCTCCACCGTCCAGGAGCCGTCGACGCCGCTCATCGCGCTGCGGATCGTCTGGTGCACGTGGCTCGCGAGGCCGGGCACCGCGCGGTAGTGCAGGGCGAGCGAGGCGCCCTTGTGCTCGACCACGATGCCGGGATGCCGCGACGCGAACGCGGCGAACAGGTCGCGGAGGCGGTCGAGCGTGAGCGTGTCGCTCGCGTGCAGGTGCAGGACGCCGTCGCCGCCGCGGCGCTCGCAGCCGTGCTGGCCGGCGATCGGGAGCGCGAGGCCCGGGAAGAGGAGGTCCGCGTCGCGAATCGACCGGCCGGTGACGAGCGCCAGCGCTCCGCCGAGCGCGCGTGCGGCCCGGGCGAGCGCGGGCGCCAGCGCCGGATCGACGTCGACGCGGTCGGGCGCGGGAGCGAGGTCGACGAGCGTCCCGTCGATGTCGAGAAACAGCGCGTCGGAGACATCGAGGGGCGGAGGCCGCCGGCGCAGCGCGCGCGTCGCGCCGGCCGCGCGCATCGGCGATGCGACGATCATGCGGACAGTTCGGATTCGCGCGCGCGCCGGCGGAGCCGCCGGCGCTGCCGCATCGACGCGGCGTCCATGAGCATCCTGCCCGCCCAGCGGTAGACGTTGAACTCGCGCAGCAGGCCGCGCATGAGCCGCATGCGGTCGCGCTGCTCGTCCCCGGGCATCGTGAGCGCGCGGTGGAGCGCGACGGCGCACTGGTCGGCGTCGTAGGGATTCACGACGAGCGCCTCGGGCAGCTCGCGCGAGGCGCCCGCGAACTGCGAGAGGACGAGCACGCCCCGCTCGTCGTCGCGCGCCGACACGAATTCCTTGGCGACGAGGTTCATCCCGTCGTGCAGGCTCGAGACGAAGCACAGGTCGGCCGCGCGGTAGTGCTCGTAGACGGAATCGGCCTCGTGGTGCTCGACGAGGAGCAGGATCGGCGGCGCACCGCGTCCCGCGTGGCGGGCGTTGATCTCGTCGGCGAGCGAGCGCGCGCGCGCCGCGTAATCGCGGTAGTCGGCGATCATCCCGCGCGACGGTGCCGCGATCTGCACGAACGTGAATCGGCCGACCCACTCGGGATGCGTGGCGAGCAGCCGGTCGACCGCGTGGAACCGCTCGACGATGCCCTTCGTGTAGTCGAGGCGGTCGACGCCGATGCCGAGGCGGACGTCGTCGGGAAGACCGAGGCGCCTGCGCACGGCGGCGCGCGCGTCCCCGACGCCGCGCTGCCGGGCGAGCGGCTCGGGAGGCCACGCGATCGAGATCGGGTAGCGGCGCACGGCGGTTGCGTGGCCCGCGACGTTCACCTCGAAGGACTCCCGGTCGACGCGCGCCTCGAGCAGCCGGTCGACGGTGTCGAGGAAGTTGTTGCAGTGGAATTGCGTGTGGAAGCCCAGGATGCTGCTCCCGAGCAGGCCGTCGAGCAGCTCGGCGCGCCACGGGCAGATCGAGAACGCCTCGGGGTTCGGCCACGGGATGTGCCAGAACGTCACGACCGTCGCGTTGGGCAGCCGCTCGCGGATCATTCGGGGCAGCAGCGCGAAATGGTAGTCCTGCACGAGCACGATCGGCGCGTCGGTGCGCGCCTCGTCGACGACGGCGTCGGCGAACTTCGCGTTGACCGCACGGTAGTGCGCGAAATCCGACGACCGGAACGTCGGGCGCACGTGGGCGATGTGGCACAGCGGCCACAGCCCTTCGTTGGCGAAGCCGCTGTAGTAGCCCGTCTCCTCGTCGGCCGTGAGCCAGATGCGGCGCAGCCGGTACGCGGATTCGCCCGGCGGGACGTCCAGGCGTCCGCGCCGATCCGCGGTCTCGCGGTCGGCGTCGCCGCTGCCGTGGGCGATCCAGGTCCCCGCGCATGCGCGCATCACCGGCTCGAGGGCCGTGACGAGGCCCGACGCCGGATGCTGGACGCGCACGCCGTCGTCGGTCTTCACGTGGATGTACGGCTCGCGGTTCGAGACGACGATCACGTCGCCGCCGCCCGGCTCGCGTCCGAGGATCGACTTCAGGCTCGCCGCCGACCAGGCGAGCTGGCCCTCGTCGCGCGGCCGGTAGCGCTCTTCCAGCTCGCGGACCAGTTCGCGCACGTCGCCGGCGATCGGGTGGAGCTCCGGCGTGGCGAGGCCCGGTGACGCCGGCCGGACGAGGCCTTCGCCGCGCAGGAGCGCGCGCAGCCCGTTGACCCATCCGCGCCACGAGAGCTGGGCCACGACGACGGTGATCAGCGCGACGAGGAACGCGAGCACCGCGAAGAACACGAACAGGTAGCGGCGAGTCTCCTCGCTGCGCCTCTCGACGTAGCTCATGTCGTGCAGGATCGCGAGCTGCGCAGGCGCCGCGTCGCCCGCGTCGACCGGCGCGACCGAGAGATGCATCATGCCGTGCGCGGTGCGGATGATCGCCTTCGCCGTCCCCGCCTGCGCGGCGAGCGACGAGCAGGCGATGTCGGACGGGAACTCGGCCGTGGCGATCGGCGTCGCCCTGCCGGTGACGCACAGGCCGACCGCGTACAGGCGCTCGTCCTGCGTCAGCCGGCGGAAGAACTGCTCGATGCGCGGGGTCGAGCCGGTCAGCACGAGGCCGGAGAGGGGCTCGCTCACCGCGGACGCGATGAGCGTCGAGCGCGTGTCGAGGTCGCGCACGAACCAGCGCAGCATCAGCATGTCGGCGAGCGGGACCGCGGCGTAGGCGAACAGGCCGACGACCAGCAGCAGCGGCAGCAGGAAGCGAAGCGAAAGGCGCATTGCCCGACCGTATCGGCCGCCCGGCAGGCAGTCTGTCGGACGGATGCCGATACGCGCGCCGGTCCCCCGATCGCGTCCACCGCGTCCGCGCCAGGACTCGGGAATGGCAGGCAAGCGGCCGGATTCGTTGTCGCAGCGACGGTAACGCTTTGAAATGCAAAGGATTGCCTCTGCCGTCCGCGCGGACGGATCGCGGCACGAACCTTGCAGCCGCCTGGAGATGCCGGATACCCGGAGGAGGAGGTTCGAGATGAGGAACGCACTCGCGTGGGCACTCCTGCTCGCGGCGGGCACGGCCGCGGCGGACATCAAGGTTCTCGTCGCAGTCGATCCGTCGGACCGGGAGTCGATGGCGATCGGCATGCAGGACATCGGCGTGTCCCTCTCGCGGGCGGCGGGCGTCCCGGCACGGATGTCGAAGTCGCAGGACCTCTCCGACGCGATGCGCTCGACGCGCACCGGCGAATTCGACGTGTACATCGCTCCCGCGCACGTCGCGGCGTCGGCGCTGTCGCACGGCTACACGCTGGTGGGGTCGACCGAGCCCGACGACGTCTACCAGCTGGTCGCGAAGACCGGCACGAAGGCGACCTCGGACCTCAAGGGCGGGCGGATCTACCTGACGCAGCAGGACTCGGTAGGCGCATACGTGGCCCGCGGGATGCTCAACGAGTCCGGCCAGTCGCTCAAGACGTTCAAGGACGTGCTCTACCGGCGCACGTCCGGCGCGGGGCTGTTCGCGATCGACACGGGCATGGTCGACGCGACGGTCGCGAAGCGCGTCGAGGTCGACCAGTGGCTGAAGTCCGGGATGGCGAAGGGTGCGGCGCTCATCACCTCCCGGGCGGTCCCGGGAGGCATGACGGTCGTGCTGAAGAAGGACATGCCGGAGGCCGTGCGCGCCAAGGTCGAGGGCTGGTTCCTGAGCCCGTCGGGCGCGATGCAGGGCATCGGGCGCGTCGCGTATCGTCCCGACGTCGCCACCTATCGCTACGTCGCGGCGCTCGGCAACTGGACGCCCGCGCAGCTGCCGGGCGCGAAGGTCGTCACGGCCGAGGACGTCTCCTCGCTCGCGCGCTCCGGCGTCGCGATCGTCGACGTCCGGACCGCGAAGGAATTCGGCGAGAAGCGCATCGCCGGCGCCGTGTCGATCCCCTACGGCGAAAAGAGCGTCAAGGACGTCGCGTTCGATCCGAAGGCCGACGAGTTCGCGCTGCCGGACGCGATGGACCGGGCGAAGCCCGTGATCTTCCACTGCAACGGCCCCGAATGCTGGAAGTCGTACAAGGCTTCGCAGGTCGCGCTGTCGAAGGGCTTCAAGACCGTCTACTGGTTCCGCGGCGGGATGCCCGAGTGGGAGCGCAACGGGCTCGCGGTGGACTCGTCGAAGGTCGCGCCCGACAGGATCGCGTCGGCGGCGGCCAAGCCCTGACCGCGGGGACCGCCACCGGCGCGCGGCGTCAGCGCCTC
>JAKLIE010000209.1 GCA_022709775.1 Pseudomonadota bacterium | reverse complement strand
CGCCGTCATCGGGGCAGCACCCGCACCGGACTCGCCATGAAGCCCAGGATCCGTGTCGCCTTCGCCCATTTCTGGCCCGCGTTCACGCCCGACGACTTCCGGAGCTGGTTTCCCTTCGTCCACGAGAAGTACGACCTCGTCGTCTCCCGGTCACCCGAGATCGTCTTCTACTCGGTGTTCTCGCGGCGATACCGGGGCCGCTCCGATCCCCGCTTTCCGGACGCCACGGCCCGCTACCGCCGGGGCGACTATCTGCGCGTGTTCGTCACCGGCGAGAACGTCGAGCCCCTGATGGACGATTGCGAGTTCGCGATCGGCTTCTCGTCGCTCACGGACCACCCGCGCTTCCTGCGACTGCCGCACTGGGTATACGAGAACCGGGGATGGGGATTCGGACCCGAGCGCCTCGTCAAGGCGGCGGACACCGACTGGGAGCGCGTAGCCGCGGAAAAGACGGCCTTCTGCAACTTCGTCTACTCGTGGAACGCCGAATTCCGCAACGCCATCGCCACGCAGCTCGGACGCTACAAGCGCGTGGACGCCGCGGGGCCGATCATGAACAACATGAACGGCTGGTGCGTGCCGAAGACGCCGAACCGCATCGCCGGCAAGACGGCGTTCATGCGCCGCTACAAGTTCACGCTCGCGATCGAGAACTCCATCTGGCCGGGCTACACGACCGAGAAGCTGGTCGACCCGATGTACGTCGACAGCATTCCCCTCTACGTCGGCGATCCGCAGGCGAGCGCGACCTTCGATACCGCGAGCTACGTCGACGCCGCGCGATTCGGCAGTCTCAGGGAGATGTTCGAGTTCGTGCGCGAGGTGGACAACGACCGCGCGCTCCATCTCGCGATGCTGGCCGCGCCGTGGTATCGCGGCAATGTCCAGCCGGCGTACACGCGCGACGAGACCATCGCCGCCTTCTTCGACCGCATCGTCGACGCCGCGCTCGCGCGGAGGGGCCGTGACGCCTGACGCTGCCGCGGACTTCCGTCCGGCAGCCGCCGGCGCATCCCGCGTGCCGATCACCGTCGTGCTTGCGACGCGCAATCGCCCGGGCGGGGCGGCTCGCGCGGCGCAGTCGATCCTCGCCTCCGACTATCCGTCGTTCGCGCTGGTCGTCGTGGACCAGAGCGACGACGCGTCGACGCACGACGCGCTGCGCGGCGTGTCGGGCGATCCGCGGATCACCGTGATCGAGACGCCGCCGCAGGGACTCGCCGCCGCGCGCAATCTGGGGGTCGCGCAGTGCAGGACGCCGCTCGTCGCCTTCACCGACGACGACTGCGTCGCCGCGCCCGGGTGGCTGGCCGGATTCGCCGACGCCTTCGCCGCCGACCCCGCGGTCGGCATCGTGTTCGGTTCCGTGGTCGCGACGGCCTACGACCGCGGCGCGGGATTCATTCCCGCCTACCTCGTCGTGCGCGCCCGCACGGCGCGCTCGCTGGCCGGCAAGCCGACGGTCGAGGGCATCGGCGCGTGCATGGCGGTCCGTCGCACGACGTGGGAGACGCTCGGCGGCTTCGACGAGTGCCTCGGCGCGGGAAGCGCCCTGTGCGCGGGCGAGGACACCGACTTCGCCGTCCGCACGCTGATCGCCGGCGGCAGCGTGCACGAGACGCCCGCGGCGAGCGTGACTCACCTCGGCTTCCGACGTTGGGACGAGGGTCCGGCGACCATCGCGGGATACATGATCGGTCTCGGCGCGGTTCACGCGAAGATGCTGCGGCTCGCCGGCCTCGGAGCGCTGGGGCCGCTGACGGCGCTCGCCTGGCGATGGCTGGCTCGCGGACCCGTGGTGGATCTCAACCACCGGCCGCCGCGCGTCGCCCGTCTCGCCGCCTTCCTGCGCGGCGCATGGTCCGGGTGGCGCAAGCCGCTCGACCGGCACAGGGGCCACTTCCGCCGGGCACCGGCCGTCGCGGTCCCCGCGACCCCGAACCCGCGGTAGCGCGCCTGCGCGCAGCCACCGGCGCGGCCGCACCACTCAGCCCGGAGGCGAGTCGGGTCGAGTCATCGCCGCCGGGTCGATCCAGCGGTCGAAGTCCGCGGCCGGGACGAGCCCGAGCGCGAGCGCCGCCTCGCGCAGGCTCGTGCCCTCGCGGTGCGCCTTCTGCGCGATCTTCGCGGCGTTCTCGTAGCCGATGTGCGGATTGAGCGCAGTCACGAGCATCAGCGAGCGTTCGAGGTTCGCGCGGATCCGCTCGCGGTCGGGCTCGATTCCCCGCGCGCAGCGAAGATCGAACGACGCGAGCGCGTCGGCGAGGAGCTCGACCGACTCGAGCGCGGCGTGCAGCATCACCGGCTTGTAGACGTTCAGCTGGAAATTGCCCTGCGTGCCGGCGAACGCGACCGTCGCGTCGTTGCCGAACACGCGTGCCGCCACCATCGTCAGCGCCTCGCACTGCGTCGGGTTGACCTTGCCGGGCATGATCGACGACCCGGGCTCGTTGTCGGGGATCGTGATCTCGGCCAGCCCCGCGCGGGGGCCGCTCGCGTGCCAGCGCACGTCGTTGGCGATCTTCATCGCCGCGCCGGCGAGCGTCCGCACCGCGGCGCTGGCATTGACGACCGCGTCGTGCGCGGACAGCGCCGCGAACTTGTCGGGCGCGGGCACGAACGGGTGGCCGGTCAGTGCCGCGATCTCGGCGGCGACCGCCTCGGCGAAGCCCTCGGGCGCGTTGAGGCCGGTACCGACGGCCGTGCCGCCCAGCGCGAGCGGGAACAGCGCATCGCGCGCCGAGGCGACGTAGCGACGCGCCTCGCCCAGCTGCGCCGCCCAGCCGCCGATCGCCTGGCCGAGCGTCACCGGCGTCGCGTCCATCAGGTGCGTGCGCCCGAGCATCACGACGTCGGCGAACTCGCGCGACTTCGCGGCGAGCGTCGCTGCCAGCGCGTCGACGGCTGGCAGCAGGCGCGCGTCGATCGCCTCGACGAGCGCCACGTGCATGACCGCGGGAAACGCGTCGTTGGACGACTGGCTGCGATTGACGTCGTCGTTGGGATGAACCGGCTTCTTCGAGCCGACGGCGCCGCCCGCGAGCTGGATCGCCCGGTTGGCGATCACCTCGTTCGCGTTCATGTTGGACTGCGTTCCCGAACCCGTCTGGAACACGACCAGCGGAAACTCGGCGTCGAGCTTGCCGTCGACGACCTCGCGGGCGGCGCGTTCGATCAGCTGCGCCTTTTCGGCCGTCAGCACGCCGACCTTCGCGTTGGCGCGCGCGGCGGCCAGCTTCACGATGCCCATGGCGCGGATCACCGGCCTGTCCCAGCGGAATCGCGGAACGCCGATCGGGAAATTCGCGATCGAGCGCTGCGTCTGCGCGCCCCACAGCCGCTCCGCGGGCACGCGCACCTCGCCGAGCGCGTCCTTCTCGATCCGGTAAGCGTCGCTCATGGGCGAATGCTACTCCGCTAGACCCCCAGCGCGGAGCGCACGTGGCGCGCTATCATCAGCTCCTCGTCGGTCGGAACGACGTACGCCGGCACGCGCGACGTGTCCGACGTGATCCGCCGCTTGCCCGCGGCGTTCGCGTCGTCGTCGAGCGCGAGCCCGAGCCAGGACGCGCCGCGGACGATCGCCGCGCGGATCGGCGCCGCGTGCTCGCCGATCCCGCCGGTGAACACCAGCGCGTCGAGGCCGCCCAGCGCGGCGGCGAGCGATCCCAGCTCGCGGCCGGCGCGGTAGCAGAAGAGCTCGATCGCCAGCTTCGCGCGGGGCTCGTCGCTCGCGAGCAGCGTGCGCATGTCCGACGAGACGCCCGAGACGCCGAGCAGTCCCGACCGGTGATAGAGCAGGCGCTCGAGGTCGCGCGGCCCCATGCCCATCTGGTCCATCAGCCAGATCATCACGCCGGGATCGATCGTCCCGCTGCGAGTACCCATCACGAGGCCGTCGAGCGCGGTGAAACCCATCGTCGAGGCAACGCTCCTGCCGCTGGCCATCGCGCACATCGACGCGCCGTTTCCAAGGTGCGCGACGACGACTCGCCCGGCGGCGGCGCGCACGTCGAGCGTCCGCATCGCGCCGGCGACGTACTCGTAGGACAGGCCGTGGAACCCGTAGCGGCGCACGCCCTGGCCGGTGATCTCCGGCGGCAGCGCGAACGCCTGTGCCACCGGCGGCTGGTCGTGGTGGAACGCCGTGTCGAAGCACGCAACCTGCGGCAGCGCGGGCATGCGCGCGGCGATCGCGCGGATCGGCGTGAGGTTGTGCGGCTGGTGCAGCGGCGCGAGCGGCACGAGCCCGGCGAGCGCGTCGATCACGCCTGCGTCGACGCGCACCGGCGCCCCATAGCGCGTCCCGCCGTGGACGACGCGATGGCCGACCGCGAGGAGCTTGCCCCGCCTGAGGTCCGTCGCGAGGTACGAGAACAGGTGCTCGACCGCGCCGGCATGGTCGATCGCGTCGGACCCTCCCCAGCTCTGCTCGGCCACGACGGCGCCCGACGGGTCCTTCGCGACGAAGCGCGGCGCGGTGCCGATCCCCTCGACCTGGCCGCGGACGACGAGCGAGAGCGTGTCGCCCACGCCGAACAGCGAGAACTTGAGGCTCGACGAGCCGGCGTTCAGGACGGCGATCGTGTCGGTCATCGCGCGCTTTCCGTCAGCGGCCGGCCAGGGTGCGCTTCGCGTGCGCGACCAGCACCATGACCGCGGTCGACGCGAGGCGCGTGCGCACCGTGTCGGCGCGCGACGTCAGCACGACCGGCACGCGCGTGCCCAGCACGATGCCCGCGGCATCGGCGCCGGCGAGGTACTGCAGCTGCTTCGCCATCATGTTG
>JAKLIE010000208.1 GCA_022709775.1 Pseudomonadota bacterium | reverse complement strand
TCGAGAATGGAGCGCGTGATGCGGTACTCGCGCTCGATCGGCTGATAGGGGTCGGTGTTGGTGCCGAGCGCGATTGCCTCGCAGACGTAGCCGGGCTTCGCGAGCTCGGTGCGCAGCAACTGTGCCGCGTTCACCTTCGCAACCAGGCGCGTCTCGAAGTCGAGCCCCGGCGAGAGGTTGAGATAGGCGTGGCTCGGCCGCGCATAGCAGTAGACGCAGCCGTGCTCGCAGCCACGATAGGGATTGATCGACTGCGTGAACGGGATGTCCGGCGAGTCGTTGCGCGCGATGATCGTGCGCGCGGGCTGGATCGCCACGGTCGTGCGGATCTGGCGCGGAGCGCTTCCCTCGTCCGGATCCGGCGTGGTCGGTGCCCAGCCGTCGTCGACCGCCTCGCGCGTGGCCGCGTGGTAGCGATTGTCCGGGTTGAGCGTCGCGCCGCGGCCGTGCCTCGCGGTGCCCGCCGGGCCTGGGTGCTGGGGGTCGCGCGCCATCGAACGATTGTACGCTCTCGCCGGAAGCATGGCCTGGCGGGCCTGCGGCAGGAACAGGGCAACCGGTTGACGCCTGGCTCCCCGCGCGCGCCGGACCGTCCAGGCTCGCGCGGATGCGTCTCGCCCGGGGTCGGCTTCGGCGCACGACCTTCGGATAAGATTGGGCGCCCCGACGGCCGCGGAAGCCATGACCACGCCGAAGCCCAAAACGCACGGATTCGACACGCTTTCGCTCCACGCCGGCGCCCGGCCCGACCCTGCGACCGGCGCGCGGGCGACGCCGATCTACCAGTCGGCGTCGTTCGTGTTCCCGGACAGCGACCATGCCGCGGCGCTCTTCAACATGGAGCGCGCGGGCCACGTCTACTCGCGCCTGTCGAACCCGACCAACGCGGTGCTCGAGGAGCGAATCGCCGCACTGGAAGGCGGCGTCGGCGCGATCGCGACCGCGAGCGGGCAGGCGGCGCTGCACCTCGCGATCGTCACGCTGATGGGCGCGGGCGCGCACGTCGTCGCATCGCGCGCACTCTACGGCGGCTCGCACAACCTGCTCGACTACACGCTGCCGCGCTTCGGCATCACGACGACGTTCGTCGATCCGCGCGACCTCGACGCCTGGCGCGCGGCGATCCGGCCCGAGACCCGCCTGCTGTTCGGCGAGACGCTGGGCAACCCGGGACTCGACGTGCTCGACATCCCGCGCGTCGCCGCGCTCGCGCACGACCACGGATTGCCGCTGCTCGTCGACTCGACGTTCACGACGCCGTGGCTCATGCGTCCGTTCGAGCACGGCGCGGACCTCGTGTTCCACTCGGCGACCAAGTTCCTGTCCGGGCACGGCGTCGTGATCGGCGGGCTGGTCGTCGACGGCGGAACCTTCGACTGGGAGGGCCGCGGCGCGGCACCCTCCGCTCGCGGCAAGTTCCCGACGCTCACCGAGCCCTACGCCGGCTTCCACGACATGACGTTCTCGGAGGAATCGACGACCGCGGCGTTCCTGCTGCGCGCGCGCCGCGAGGGGCTGCGCGACTTCGGCGCCTGCATGGCGCCGATGACCGCGTGGCAGATACTCCAGGGCATCGAGACGCTCCCGGTGCGCATGGAGAAGCACGTCGCCAACGCGCGACGCATCGTCGCGTTCCTGCGCGAGCATCCGATGGTCGCGTCGGTGTCCTATCCCGATCTGCCCGGCCATCCGGACCACGCGCTCGCGCAGCGGCTCCTGCCGCGCGGATGCGGCGCGGTGTTCCCGGTCAATCTCGAGGCGACGCGCGAGCAGGGCCGCCGGTTCATCGAGACGCTCAAGCTCTTCTCGCACCTCGCCAACGTCGGCGACGCGAAGTCGCTCGTCATCCATCCTGCGTCGACGACGCACTTCCGCATGTCGGCGCAGGACCTCGGGCGCGCGGGCATCACCGAGGGAACGATCCGGCTGTCGATCGGCCTCGAGGATCCCGAGGACCTGATCGAGGACCTGTCGCGCGCGCTGTACGCGGCAGGCAAGGCGTGACGGCGACGCTCGACCGCGCGGCGGCGGCCGTGCTCCTCGCCGTGCGCGTGCCCGACCGGTTCCGCGAGCGGCTCGCCGAGCGTTTCGTCGTGCTGGGGCCGTTCGACGCCCCGTTCCCCGAGGCGGTCGCGGCGATGCCACGCGCCGACGCGGAGCGGGTGCGCGCGGCCGTCGTCTTCGGGACGACCGACACGTCGGCTGCCGCGTTGGCCCGCCTGCCCGGGCTGGGCGTCGTCTGCTGCGTCGGCAGCGGCTACGAGGGCGTCGATCTCGAAGCGGCGCGCAAGCGGGGCATAGGCGTCACGCACAGCCCGGGCGCGAACGCCTCGGCCGTCGCCGACCTCGCCGTGGGCCTCCTGCTCTCGAGCATCCGGCGGCTGCCGCAGGCCGACGTCTACGTGCGCAGCGGCGAGTGGAGCGCGAGCGGCGGTCGGCGAATGCCGCACCTGCCGGGCCTGACGGGTCGAAAGGTCGGCATCTACGGCCTGGGCGCGATCGGCGGGAAGATCGCGCGTCGCCTCGAAGCGTTCGAGACCGAGGTCGCGTACCACAACCGCCATCGCCGTCCGGACGTGGGACATGCGTACCACGCGACGCTGCTCGATCTCGCGCACTGGGCGGACGTGCTGATGGTCGCCGTGCGCGCGGGCCCGGAGAACCGGCACGCGGTCGATGCGAAGGTGCTTGCGGCGCTCGGCCCGCGAGGCCACGTCGTCAACATCTCGCGCGGCTCGGTGATCGACGAGGCGGCGCTGATCCGCGCGCTTCGGGACGGCGGCATCGCCGGCGCCGGGCTCGATGTCTACGAGCGCGAGCCCGAGGTTCCCGCGGAACTGCGTGCGCTGCCCAACGTCGCGCTGACGCCGCATCTCGGCGGCGGCACGACCGAGGCGCAGACGGCGATGCAGGATTGCGTGCTCGCGAACCTCGATGCGTTCCTCGCGGGACGGCCGCTGCCCGATCCGGTGCCCGGATCCGGGCCGGTCGTCCCCGTCGCGGCGGCGTGAGGCCACACCGATGGAACTGAACGTCGGCGGCTCGAAGGTGTACGCGTACACGGGTGCCCGCCCGGTCGATCCGGCGCAGCCCGCGGTCGTGTTCGTGCACGGCGCCGCGAACGACCATTCCGTCTGGCTGCTGCAGTCGCGCTACTTCGCGCATCACGAGAGGGGCGTCGTCGCGGTCGACCTCCCCGGTCACGGTCGCAGCGCAGGCCCTGCGCTCGGCTCGGTCGAGGCGATCGCCGACTGGCTTCCGCGCCTGCTCGACGCCGCCGGCCTCGCGCAGGCGGCGCTCGTCGGCCACTCGCTGGGGGCGCTCGCCGCGCTCGCGTGCGCGGCGCGGCATCCGGCGAGGGTCGCGAAGGTCGCGCTGCTCGGCCCCGCCGCGCCGATGGAGGTGAGCGAGGCGCTGCTGGACGCCGCGAAGGCGAACGACCACGTCGCCTACGAGCTCATCAACGGCTGGTCGACCTCGGCCGGCAAGCAGCTGGGTGGCAACACGGTGCCGGGCATGTGGCTGATGGGCAGCGCGATCCGGCTGATGGAGCGCACGCCGCCGGGCGTGCTGTACACCGACCTCGCCGCGTGCAACGCGTGGACCGGCGGGCTCGAAGCGGCGGCGGCCGTCCGGTGCCCGTCGCTCGTCGTGATCGGCGCGCGCGACATCATGGCGCCGCCGCGCGCGGCCAAGGGCCTCGTCGATGCGCTCGCCGGCGTGCGCGTCGTAACGCTGCCCGACACCGGGCACGCGATGATGGCCGAGCAGCCCGACGCGGTGCTGGACGCGCTGCGCGGTTTCCTCTAGCGTTCGCGTATGCCAGGCGACCGACGGGTCCGGCGATGAGCGAGCGCGACGCGAACGCGTCCCCGATGCCGGCGGTGCGAACCGTGACTGCCGGCGCGCCGCTCAAGTGGCTCGCGCGCGGCTTCGCCGACTTCCGCGCGCATCCGCTGCCCAGCGTCTTCTACGGGGCGTGCTTCGCGCTGATGGGCTGGCTCATCGCCGTCGTGTTCGAACACGCGGCCGCGTACGTCTCGTCGCTCGTCACCGGCTTTTTCCTCGTCGGACCGTTCCTCGCCACCGGGCTCTACGCGCTGTCGCAGCGGCGCGAGCGCGGCGAACCGGCGTGGCTCGCGCCGACGCTCGATGCGTGGCGCCCGAACGTCGGCGCGATCGGCGTGTTCGGCCTGGTGCTCGCCGTGATCCTGCTCGTGTGGGCGCGCGCGTCGCTCGTCGTGTTCGCGCTCTTCTACACGAGCGAGATGCCGAGCGTGCACGGATTCCTGGGCCAGATCGTGAGCCCGGACAACCTGGAGTTCCTCGTCGCGTACGCCTGCGTCGGCGGCTTCTTCGCCGTACTCGTGTTCGCGATCAGCGTCGTGTCGGTGCCGATGATGCTCGACCGCGGGACCGACGGCGTGGTCGCCGTGCTGACGAGTGCGAGGGCGTTCGGCGCGAACCTGCCGGCGATGGCCGTGTGGGGCGTCGCGATCGTCGTCGTGATCGCGGCGGGCTTCGCGCTGCTGTTCGTCGGGCTCGTCGTCGCGGCGCCGGTGATCGGCCACGCGACGTGGCACGCCTACCGGGCGCTGGTCGAGTAGCGCCGGAGCCGAAGCGCGCCCGGCTCGCGTTGCAGCGCGGTCAGGCTTTCCACTTGATCGAGCAACCGATCGACGCGTTCTGCTCGGCAGGCGCGGTCCCGCCCCGCGCGACGGCCCGCATCGCTTCGACGAGGTCGCGCCGGTTGCCTTCGCGCGGCGACCGGCCGGCGTCGTCGAGCCTGCCCCGGTAGACGAGCTTCAGCTCGCGG